>OZ024666.1:3000000-3300000 GCA_964016415.1 Erwinia sp.
TTAATGATGCTGCTGGTCTGGGCATTTTTGCTCTTTAACCTGATACATCCTTACCCTAAGCCACTGAACTGTTTCGTTAATGTTGCGCTTTTTTTTATGGCGTTCATGCATGGTTTACAGGTGACACTGATGCGGGCCACTCAGCCGAAAGATGCCCCTCCGCTCAGCCGGATGACTCAATTGAAAGTCTTCATCTTTGGCGTGTTTGAGTTACTGGCCTGGCGTAAAACAACCTGAACAGTCACCCATTCATCTCTTACAGAGCACAAAGGAAAGAATTATGATTTGGCCTTTTCTGGCAGTATTTTTTTCTGGTTGGTTGTATGTTGATGCCTGTTACCTTGGCCCTCACTGGCAACGCTGGTTTTTCAAACCTGTGACGCTGCTGCTGTTGCTGGCACTGGCTTTCCAGGCTCATCAGCTTGATGTTGTTGAGTATCTGATTCTCGCCGGATTACTGGCTTCTCTGACCGGCGATGCTCTGTCACTGCTGCCTGAACGCCACCGGCTTTACACTCTGGGAGCTTTTTTCCTCAGTCATCTGTTATACACCTTCTGTTTTGCGACTAACATGACACTGAGTTTCGTCTGGCCTGTTCCATTGACACTGCTGATTGTCGGTATCGTCATAATGGCGATTATCTGGACACCACTCGGTGAATTACGCTGGCCTGCATTCACCTTGATGGGTATTACTCTGATCATGGTATGGGTCGCGATCCAGCATTACCTGATGGCTGCCTCAGATCGCAGCTTTTCCACAATGTGCGGTGCCATTCTGCTATTGGTTGCGCACGCCTTATGGCTTATCACCCATTACCGTAAACGCTTTCCTGCTGACAGCGCCCTGATTGCTGCCTGTTATTTTGGTGGTCATTTCATGGTGGTGAAAGCACTGTATCTTTGACAGAAGCCCGGCGAGCACACAAGGGATGTATCAGACTGTGCGTCCCTTTTTAAGTAAAAACCGGTATGGAAGAGTCTCGCTCTCTTGTGCCAGCAAGCTGTGGTCCATAAAACGACAAAAACCCGGAATATCGCGCACTGTCGCAGGATCATCAGCAACCACAAGTAACGTCTCGCCATCTTGCATTTGACGCATCTGTTTGCGCACCAGCATGACGGGTTCCGGGCAACGCAGCCCCTGTGTATCAAGCGTATAGTCGCCGGTAAGCGGTGTGACTTGCATTTTTTATCCTTCAAAAAGAGAACAGAAGTACTGTTATTGGATTAATGGAATGACCCTTGTTGCATTACTCGCTGTCTCAGGTAACATGCGGCGCGCACTACACAACAAATTTGATATTTACTGGGTTCCCTCACCCCATTCAATAAAAAGGCCACTGACATGATGACGTTTTCTGCACGGCAACGCAAAACCGCGTTAATTTGGCTCGCTCTGTTCCATATTTTAGTGATCACCTCGAGCAATTATCTGGTGCAACTGCCAATTACTGTTTTCGGTTTACATACCACCTGGGGCGCATTCAGCTTTCCCTTTATCTTTCTCGCAACAGATTTGACGGTCCGTATTTTTGGCGCAGTGCTGGCTAGACGCATTATTCTGGTTGTCATGCTCCCCGCCCTTATTATCTCTTACTGTGTTTCAGCGCTCTATTTTCAGGGGGAGTGGCAGAGTCTCGATGCCCTGCTGCAGGGTAATTTGCTTGTGGCGCGTATCGCCTGTGCCAGTTTTATGGCCTATGTGCTGGGACAGCTACTCGATATCCATGTATTTAACCGTTTGAGGAAACTCTCTGTCTGGTGGATTGCACCAGCCGCTTCAATGTTTTTTGGTAATTTCAGCGATACGCTGGCGTTTTTTTTCATCGCTTTTTATCACAGTAGCGATGCTTTTATGGCTCAGCACTGGGTGGAAATAGCTCTGGTGGATTACAGCTTTAAGTTGATAATTTGTATGATGTTTTTTCTTCCTGCTTACGGTGTGTTACTGAACGCCATGCTAAAACGTCTTGCCGACAGCACACCATCATCCTCGTTGCGCTGCCATTAATCGCTATTGTCTGCTTTTCCTGATAGCAGAGGATTTGCTACTCTCATGCCACATCTCGCGACTCACAGACAAGGAATTACTATGCCCAATATTTTGAAACTGGCCGGAATAGCCCTGCTATTGATCACGCTCTCCGGCTGTGACAATAAAAAATCACCAGAGGAAGCCAGCCAGCATAGCCAGGTTGTCAAACTGGTCGATGGAAAACTCTCCTTCACCTTGCCAGCCGGGATGATGGATAAAAGTAACAGCGAGCAGCTTAAAAATAATATGCACATCTTTGCTAACACTACAGCGCAGAAAACCGTGATAGCCATTGAGAGTAATGCGCTGAGTGATCCGCTGGATGTTCTGTCTAAACGCCTGGAAGATCAGCAACGCAGTCGTGACCCACAGATGGTACTCCATGCCAATAAAGCCATTGCTATCAATGGTCTGAAGGCACAACAACTGGATACTGAGCTCTCCGTCGCAGGACAGTCAGCCTGGTCTTCGATTGTGCTGGTGAATGTTGGTGATAAACTAATGACGCTGCAAATCTCTCTGCCACGTGGCAATCCACAGCAATCACAGGCCGAAGCAGATGCGATTATCAACACCCTGGCTGTGAAATAAATAGTGTTAATGTCAGTGGCCGGGTGGAGATCCCCTCAGCCACTGAACCTTCATTCGACAACCACCAGCCAGCACAATTACCCCACACAATATCACTACCGCTTGTCACCACACACCAGGCAAAATAACCCTAAAGAAAAATGAAAGTTCACTAATGTGATCCGACACTGATTATCCCCTGGAAAAAACCTGTCACTTTCTCTGTGTTATTTTATAGTTAGTATGTGGTTAAAATAAGATTTTCCGGGGATACCAATGGATTCACTCTTGCAGAAAGGCCGCAAACGCAGAATAGGATGCCTTATTCTTGCAGGCCTGCTGCCGATGCTAATGTGTTTTTTTTTTTCATTACTTGATGCCCGGCAAAATGTGCGGGATCAACAACGCTATGTCGCTACTGCTTTGTTAAAACAAGCAGAAACCATCAGTGCCCGGGCGTGGCTGGTAACAGCACAGCTAAACAACAGTGGCAAAGACTGTCAGACCCTCAATCCCTTGTTACAAAATGCGGCTGCTTCTTCGCCTTTTTTCCGTTCGATTGGGGTGATTAAAGACGGTGCGATCATCTGCTCTTCAGCTTACAGTAGTCAAACCTATGGCAGTGCCATCACCCTGCTCTTCCGCCTGCAAGGGCAAAGCAGCCGTTATGTACATACCATCACTTCAGGCAGTGATAGTTCCAAAGCGACCACGCTGATCTTTGTAAATACTAACCCTGACGGGAATGGTGTTTATGCCCTGCTGGATGGTCAATATTTGGATGACTTCATGAATGCACTTACCGGCAATCATGATTACAGTTTGAGTTTACAGTTTGCTGAAGGTGAGCATTTCAGCCACGGCAACAATCGTCCAGACACTTACCGTCTGTTAGGGGGAGAAACTGTTACCCTGCATTCAGCACAGAATGCTATTCAGGCCACAGTCAAATCACCGGACAACGAAGTGCTCCTGGCCTGGCGGCAGTCTCTGTGTACTTTTCTGCCGATGACCGCCATTTTCACGTTACTGCTGATCATAGCCGCTGATGCATGGCTTAAACGAAAATACTCGTTTGGTGACAAAATTCGCCAGGCGATAGCAGAAAACAAATTTTCTGTTAACTATCAACCACTCTGTCACTCTGCAACCGGTATGTGTGCGGGTGTCGAAGCACTGATGCGCTGGCAGCTGCCTAATCATAACTGGGCGAATCCCGATCGGTTTATCTCAGCCGCGGAAAATGAAGGGATGATAGTACCGTTAACCCAGCACCTGCTGAGACTGGTGATTGCCGATTTGCAGAATGTGGTAACACCACCTGGTTTTCATATCAGTGTCAATGTTGCCGCAGCCCACTTACACCACGACGATTTTGTCAGTGATATTCGCTTCTTTCATCAAAGCCTGGCGAAATACCAACCGGAAATTATTATCGAACTGACTGAGAGAAGCCTGATATCAAATCATCCCAGTGTGATTGAAAAGCTGCACCAATTACGCGCAGAAGGCGTTTTTATTGCTATTGATGATTTTGGAACGGGTCACTGCTCTCTCTCTTACCTGCAAACCTTCCCGCTCGATTATCTGAAAATTGATCGGCGCTTCATTCAGGCTATTGAGTCTTTGGACGCCGAAGCCCCGATACTGGATGCCATTATCAATCTGAGCCACAAACTGAAACTCACCATCATTGCTGAAGGGATAGAAACAGCGGTACAACGCGACTATTTACTGGCGCGGGGTGTCACTTTTATCCAGGGTTATTTCTTTGCCCGGCCAATGAGCCCTACCGTGTTCACTCACTGGTTAACCGAAAAAAAGATCATCTGAAATTTTTCATGATTAAATCCTGTGATATTTCCCTCACGCGATATACTTGTTAGTGTTTTCCACCATTACCCGATAAAACGTTGGGTTAGGCACAATTAATTAGCAGGTTAGACTTAAGATGACAGGTAGCATACCGGTCATCTGCTGAAGACTGCTATCCGTGAACGACAGGATAAAACTATGAAGCTACGCAGGAAACGCGTCAAGCCAATTGGCTTGAACGACGTCACCATCATTGATGATGCCCGATTACGCAAAGCAATTACCGCCGCATCGCTGGGTAATGCCATGGAGTGGTTCGATTTTGGGGTATATGGCTTTGTCGCCTATGCCCTGGGACAAGTGTTTTTCCCCGGCGCGAATCCTGGCGTGCAGATGATTGCAGCGCTGGCCACCTTCTCAGTCCCCTTTTTGATTCGCCCTTTAGGTGGCGTTTTCTTTGGCAGACTGGGTGACAAATATGGCCGTCAAAAGATCCTCTCAATTACCATTATCATTATGTCAGTCAGTACCTTCTGTATTGGCCTGATCCCCGGGTATGACAGCATTGGTATTTGGGCTCCGGTTTTACTTTTGCTTTGTAAAATGGCACAAGGTTTCTCTGTTGGCGGCGAGTATACTGGCGCATCTATCTTTGTCGCAGAGTACTCACCAGACCGCAAACGTGGCTTTATGGGAAGCTGGCTGGATTTCGGTTCTATCGCGGGTTTCGTGCTCGGCGCCGGGCTTGTTGTCCTGATTTCAACGGTGATTGGCGAAGCCCGTTTTCTGGAGTGGGGATGGCGTATTCCGTTCTTCGTTGCCCTGCCTCTGGGTATTATCGGACTTTACCTGCGCCATGCTCTGGAAGAGACGCCCGCCTTTCAGCAGCATGTTGATAAACTGGAACAGGGTGACAGAGACGGACTTTCTACCGGTCCGAAAGTCTCTTTCAAAGAGATCGCCACCAAACACTGGAGAAGTCTGCTGGCTTGTACGGGACTGGTGCTCTCTACCAACGTTACCTACTACATGCTACTGACCTACATGCCCAGTTATCTGTCTCACAACCTGCACTATTCGGAAGATCATGGCGTGCTGATCATCATTGCCATTATGATTGGCATGTTGTTTATTCAGCCCGTAATGGGGCTGATGAGTGACAAGTTTGGTCGACGTCCTTTCGTTATTATCGGCAGTATTGCTCTGCTGGTATTAGCCCTGCCTTGCTTCATGCTGATCAACAGTGATGAGATTGGTCTTATCTTTAGTGGATTGCTGATTCTGGCCGTGATTCTTAACTGCTTCACCGGGGTAATGGCTTCTTCGCTGCCAGCGATGTTCCCGACGAACATTCGCTACAGTGCCCTGGCCAGCGCGTTCAATATTTCTATTCTGGTCGCAGGCCTTACCCCCACCCTGACCGCCTGGCTGGTAGAATATAGCGGCAATCTCTATATGCCAGCCTGGTATCTGATGGTGGTGTCACTGATTGGTCTGGTGACCGGACTGATGATGAAAGAGACCGCCAACAAACCACTGCGTGGTGCGGCCCCTGCGGCATCAGATCTCTCAGAGGCGAAAGAGTTGCTTCAGGAGCACCATGATAATATCGAACAGAAAATAGAAGATATCAGTGAACAAATCAGTGAACTGGAGCAAAAACGCCAGCATCTGATCAATCAACATCCACGCATTAATGACTGATGCGTTAGCACGTCCAGCCCGCCTGACGGCGGGCTGTTGACTGTCATTCGTGGCTGTTGACCGGGAAGTCAGCGTCATCAATTACCCTTAACGGGTCAATATCGCTCTCTTTTTTAATCACCAGCCCTTGTTCCGAACGCACACATACCCCGCCATAATGACCACCCACGGTAAAAGTGCACAGCTGAACATAACGACCAGCCACTTCGGGTAAGCACCATAACTGCTGGTAGATATTTTTCTGCTCAGCAAATATTCCACTGGTTTCGTCGAGCACCTCGTCACCCTGACCAATCAACCCTATATTGCTGCCACAACGTCCGGCAATCGGTTTTATCGCATAACCACTCTCTTCCAGTTCAGCATTGAGCGAAAAATCAGCATCCAGTAGATAACGATGGTGAGGAAATAATGACCACAAGACAGGAAGAATCGCTTTGTTACTGGGAATAACCGTCCATAATGGCTCAAACACCAGCACCTCAGGACGGAGTAGTACATCAATCAGCCGCACTCTGTTTTTAGGATGTCCGGTGCGGATAGGTAACGCTGCATGCTCTGCTTCACTTTCGGCCCGCAGCTGATCCAGCGCGGTTTCCCATGCCCAGGTTTTCCAGACACAATTCACCACCCGGCGCTCACCATCCACCAGTTGTCCGGTTTCCGCCCACTCAAGCTCATCGTGCCCATGCAAAATTTTGCTCTCAAAACCGGCATCAGAGAGGGTGCGCTGCATAAATTGTGCGTGATAGCTCTCTTCAGCATCATGATCCTGCAGAATATGAACAAAGGGACGCGCATCACTGTGTTTCCATGTAGCGGAAAGCGCCTGATGCAGATAACGCCCTGGATCTTTCCCGGCAACATCCCCCGCCTGAGTGGCCCATAACCCGAGAATCAGCCCCGTTTCAGTGTGGCAGGAAGCTGAATCTGCATTGTACTAATAAACTTTTAACCCACGCTCGTCCATACAGAAATCAAGCCGCCCGGTAATCATATCGTGCCGACGGCGTTGCCAGGACAAACGTAAACGGGGCCAGAGCACCTCTGGAATATCAAATAATGCCAGCAACGCATCATCTTTCAGCACCTTATCGGTGGCGTGAAGGTACATCAAATGTAACTCATTGCTGGCACGCACCAGCTCACGCTCAGCACTGCGTGAAATCGTAAAATAACCATAGGGATCTGAATTGATATTTTCACTACCATTCGCCTGCACATAAGTGCGAACCAGCGGGTCTTGCTGATTTAGCCAGGCATGAGAGAACTGACCGTGATCCTCTACCCGTTGACGGTGAATCTTCAGGTAATCCGCGGCAGTCTGAGGTTGCGGTAAACTGTCAGTAGCATCATCGGTCTGGATCATCCAACCGAGAATCGCTGTATCATCGAAGGTATCCTGTAACCGATATTGCCCGGCAGCACGCTGCAAAGGCAATTCACGAGTCCACTGTTGTCCTGCTGGTAATGTATGATGAATCACGTTTTGTTCCGCGATGCGGACTCTGTCTTCCAGCACCTGAGTCACAATCGCCACATGCCCGGTTCGTTCAAACTCACCGCCTTTCTGCTAGATAAGAATAGCGCCAGCAACCGGGGGCCGCTTACCGCCATTGGCAAAGGCCTGCAACGGCAGGATCGCATCATTCACCACCTGACGCAGATAACGCAAAGAGAAGATCTCATACGCCATCCCGACGTCAGTAAATACCGTGCCATAGTTAAGGTATAAAAAACGCCGGGCAAACTCGACACATTGCCATTTATACCCCATGTATTCGTTGTCCAGATAGTGCCGAAAATCGGCATCATCCCGCGGTTCATCTTCCTCCAGCGATTCATAATCTGAAGAGTAGATAGCCACCCCACCAGGGGCATAACCAAGCAGCGTACCAAAAGGCGCAGCTTTTTCTGATGCAGTAACCGACATAATCGACACCTTTGACCTGTTAAATTTCCACCATGACACCCGCAATCAACACATCCGCTATACGCTGTCCTGTGTATAACGGAAGATGCCTCTCACTTTCTGTTTAGCATACGCTGCCTGAAGCTGTGTGACGATAATTCATCGTATCAGGGTGTAAATCAGGGATAAGCACAAACCAAAAAGCAGACTCACTGATCGTGCTGTGAGTCTGCCTGTGGTGTGTAAGTGCAATCAGAAATGCCAGATCATGCCGAGATTGACACGATTATCCTGATGATGTGGTGTAACCACTCCTGCATAGTCGAGCGAAAGCTTCGCCCTGTCATTCAGTGCCAGGTCAGCCCACACTTTTACGACCGCACCGTCACGTGAAGCAGGAACACTTTTCACCTGGAAAGTGGTACCGCTACTAATGAACGTCATGCCGGCATCACGATCCGTTGCGCTGTAAAGGTGCTGCCAGCCTAATTCACCACGCACAGTCATGATACCGACATTGGCTTCTGCCCGACTTCCCAACACTGAGAACATCGCGTCTGTGTGTTGTCTGTCTGTACGAACTGCGGCAGCACCACCCCGTTCACGCACGCCCTCGTTTTGCACGCTGGCATAAGAGAGATTGATAAAGGGCTCAATACGCACACCCGGCAGCATGATGCCATACGCCGCTTCAGCATAAACCTGCTGACTGCGGGCACTGTACTGGTCACTAAGTTTGTCAGACTGCACACCATAATTCACATGACGTGTGGTATCAATGCGATGCCAGGTAGAGGTGCTGCCAGCACGCAATGCCACATCCCCTATTTGCTGGCTACCATACAACGCAACATGATAATTATCGCTGTCGCCGCTGGCATTAGATCCACCATTTAGCGAGGTATGGCTGTAACCCGTCGCTACACCGAGGGCACTCTGTTCAGTAATCTCGCCATCGAGTCGAAGCAGAAAACCATAGTTTGATGCCTGATAGCCCGTCGCATTATCAGTGCCTGATGCGTGATCCCATGCACCGATCAATTGTACCCAGGCCCCCGCTTCATTTGCCTTCTGTTGGCTGTTACCGGCTAAACCAGAACGCTGACGTAAACGATCGTTCAATGTGTCGCGCAATAGACGACTGTTGTTCAGTTGTGCCGACAACATATCGCTATGGATCTGCCCTGAGAGCTGCTGATAAGCACGGCGAGCGTCCTGAACCGTATGGCTGCTGTCGAGAATACTTTCATATAACGCATTACCCGCGCCAGCATTTTCAATGGCACGGGCAACCGAGCGCTGGTTATCAGTGGTAGCCACCTGGGCAAATCGCGTAGCATTTCTGTCCACCTGCAAACTGACCTGTCCGGCGGTATTCGTAAGTGTAGTGCCAAGGAACAGTGAATCCATTGTGGCGCTATCGAAACCACCATAGACACCGTTTTGCGCTGTTAACAGCGTATAACGCTGCCCCACCAGACTCCCGACATTGTGTTGCTGCAACAGATTTCCACGATCCTCTGCGGTAACCAGCACCTCACCACCATTAAGCGTGGCCCGGCCCCCACTGGCAATTTGATCACTCTCACCCTGGGCATTTATTTCGACAACATAGCGTGAGTCTGGCTGAAAAATGACATCACGGGTCACCTGCAAACGACCAATAGAGTTCCCCGGAGAAACGCTTGCACCAGCGAGTAAAGTCAGATCCCCGACACTGCCATTACCACCCAACATCGCGCCTGATGCAATGCTCACTGATGAGTTTGACAGAGCACCGTTAATCAGTAACGTCCCGCCGGCCACCGTGGTATGACCAGAAAAAGTACTGTTGCCAGTTAGCTCCAGTGTGCCTGACCCGGCTTTGGTGAACGAACCACTGCCAGAGATATCATTCCCCCAGCTGTCAAATGCACTGAAACCTCCCTGAGCAGCATCCATGGTGACCACAACGTCATCATTGAAAGCACCATAGCCGTCTGTCGCCGCATAGAGATTCAGCCGCGCCCAGCCAGAACCATCGTCCAGCGCATGACCAGATTCAATCTCGGTGGTCGCCAGCACATCACGACGCTGAGTTGCAGTCAGATAAGGAAAACGGGTTGCCAGTAAGACCTCTGCACCGACAGGCACTACCGGGGCAAGATCCGTTGGTCCTACCGCGGACAATCCGTAGGTCATCCGATACAGGTAATCCGCTTTATTTTGTGCGGCCAGAGCCCGGCGTGCTGCCTGCTCGTTAGCAATACAGGCAGCGATCGTGCTGCCACAGCCTTTTTCCAGCAACGCCCGCACATCCTGCTGTGCAGCAGCCATCAATGACTGAAAATCATTGCTGGTAGTCATTGTGCCACCAAAAATACCTTTAATATTTTGCCCCAGATAATCCGGATTATTATTCAGTATCTGTGCCAGAGCGTAGGTAGTCATTATTCTCGCACCAATCACATCCAGCGCATAATGTACCCCCAGCGTAATACGGCTGTTACCGTATTCTGAACCGCGCAACAGAAAATCCTGGAAACGTTCAGGGATCATTTCAGCAAATAATAGTGTGCTGGCAAAACCAAACGCCGAGTGTCCGCTGGGAAAAGATGCATAACTTGTTACGGTAGGCAAAATAGCGGTAGCACTATTGGTCGGCACACCGAAAAAATCGTTGGCGGTAAAACTCACTATCTTATCTGGTGCAACCTGAACCGGTCGTGAATTACCCACCGTATTACGATTCGCTTCCAGCGGCTGATAAGCAAGATCATAGATATTGAATTCACCCCCTTCGGGTAAACTGATGCCTGTTGCCGGATGAGCAGAATTTCCATCCATACTGCCATTAGCGTAATAATTTTTAGAAAAGCTGGAATCTGCCTGAATGAGTGTATTGAACTGAAGAAAAATCGCTTCGAGATTTTTCGAAAACGTTGTTGCCTTATACGTCGCCGCATCAACACTGTTATTTGCTGCATAGATTGCGCTCATTGTTGATCCCAGCGCATCTGCCACTAATAAGCCGTTGCTCATGGAACCTACCAGGGCAGAAATAGTATTATCATAAATAGCTCTGGCACGCTGCTTCTCTGACGCTGCGTTAATAATAGCGATTGAAACCGCTAAATTCTCTTCCAGAACGTTTTTACCTTCAGCGGTAGAATTTAGTAAACTGAATCCTGAAATTAACCCGGTAGCATATAGCGTACGATTTTCTGTCGCAGAAGCTGAACCAAGGAAAAGGCATGCAGAAAGCTGCAGTGCCAGCACCGTTTTTTTATAAGGCATACACTATTTATCCATAAATGAATGAAAATAACGAGGCAAATTATTATCATCACTTTATGACAATTTTATTAAGGCAAAATATTCACCCCTGAGATTACCCATAAGAATTCCATTAATTCACTCCAAAAACCAAATAGAAGGTGCCAAAAAAATACAATTATCACCAAAAAACAAAACAAAAATTCAACGAAAAATAATCAACCATCTGTTATCTATATAAAATTACCTGAAAACGATCTCACCACATAATGTATATTATAATTAACCTTAACCCGGAAAAACTGAATTATATTTTAACTCTGAGTACTAAAATTATTCTTGTCAGCTATCAGGTCTGGTGAAACTGACACAAACAGTTTGAACAGGGAGTGTCCGGTAAAGCTGAGACAGAAACATAGCTGCCGAGGATATCGGGCACATACCCACTTCAATGTGGCAGGTAAAATCCCTCTGACGGGATAGTTATTAAGAGATAATCACTGCTTTTTACAGCAGTAATTAAAATCACCAGGCACAAGATTTAAATATTAACAAAGAGATCAGACGTAAATCTAAAAAAGCCTGCCTTATACAGATTACGGGTAGACTCCGTCACTGAAGATGCATGTCAGACCATTACCGTGTTTTTAGAAGCACAACGGAAACCATAGTATTATGGATAATCTGATTACCCATCCCGTTCACTTTTTGAGCATTCATGATTCATAGAAATAAAGCCCCCGGCAACAGAGAATATCACTGCATAAGGTGAATAGTAGTTGATTTTTAACTACATAAATTTGATTTAAATAACAACAAGCCGAAATCCGGATGACGCGGAAAATTATTATGTTATTGATATTTGTATATAAATGAAAATAACTTATAAATTTATAACTTATAATATTGTAAGTTATTCTGCCTGATACTATAGTTTCCTCAACGGCATAAATACCAAATGGAAAGTAATGAACAGTTTAGCGCATGAATTTGAGCGGGCGAATGAGGCACAGTTTTTTCTGAAGTCAATTAGTAACCCAAGTCGATTACTGATCCTTTGTGCTTTGATAAAAACACCGGGGCTGAGTAACAGTGAAATTGCGAATATATGTGGGATTAGTATCTCATCCACCTCACAATACTTAGTGAAAATGAGAGACACCGGACTCATTGACAGAGAAAAAAAAGGTAAAGAGACACACTATTTTATCAAAGACGAAAGAGTGACAGAAATAATTTATCTTCTCAAGAAAATTTTCTAAACCGGAGAGAAGTCATGGATAATATTGTTATACGGTTTGCGAAAATCGTTGAAAAAATACACGATGAAATGAACGTAGGTATTTATGCCTCCATGGCTGACAATACTGGTTCAATGATTGCTTGTATCAAAATGGGTGAAGTTGCCAGGGCAAGTTTTGAAATTAGTCAGAAAAAAACCATGACTGCATTTGAATTTAAGAATTATACCGATGTTATCTATAACGTATTATCGAAAATAGGAACACAACCGTTGATAGACGGTAAATATTGTTTTCTTCCTGGTGGAGTTGTTCTCCATGATAATCTGCAACGTGAATTTTTCATAGGAATTTCAACAAATAACCCTGATATAGATAAAGAAATAGCCAAAAAATTATCCACTGTTCTTTGAGGAGTAAATGTAATGAAAAAAACATTAATTACTGGTGCTGGTTCAGGATTTGGAAAATTATTTTCATTCGAACTGGCAAAAAAAGGCTACGATGTCATTTCTGCTGTCGAATTACCGAGCCAAATTGGCCCTTTGCGAGACCTGGCAGACAGTAACAACCTCAAACTTGACGTAATCAAAGTGGATATTTGTGATGAATTTGACAGAGAATATGCACTATCAAAAAATGCAGATATTATCGTCAACAATGCCGGTATTGGAGAAGGTGGTGCAATTATTGACATGCCACAAAGAATACTCAGGAAACAATTTGAAGTTAACTTTTTTTCCACAGTCGAACTGTCAAGAGGGTTTTCTGATCGGTTAATAAAAAACAACCAGCAAGGAAGAGTTGTGTTTATATCATCTATTGGCGGTCTGATAACACCACCATTAGCTGGAGCCTATTGTGCTTCCAAACATGCGCTGGAAGCTATAGCTGAATCCTTACATCATGAGCTGAAAGATTTCGGTATAACGGTTTCCACGATAAATCCGGCACCTTATCTGACAGGTTTCAACGACCGGATAATGGAAGCATCAAAAAACTGGGCTTCACTGGCTGAAAACCATATTGATCATGATGGTCTTAAGTTTGAACTTAATCAATATGATGAAAATCAGGATATCTCAGCCATGTGCGAGGTGATTACAGATGATAAGTCAAAATTCAGAAACGTATTCCCTGAAGAGTTCGTCGAAATAATAAAAGAGCAACAAAGCAAAGACTGGGTTAAATAATATAACCACCTCTGCCTGAGAGTAATACATTAAAAATATCAAATTAAAATCAGATGTAGCTGATCTGGTCTGATAGCTATTTCATTTTTTATGATAAATTATCAGATCAGATTTAATTCAACTTCACGTGTATGACTACTACGCGATTTTCTGTTTAGAGTGACCGTCTGGTTTTGTTGAATAAATGCAATACTGACTATCCCCTGCAGCTTAGTGGTTTTCATACCATTTATTTGTTCTGTGACATGCTGGCGTCATCATTTTTCATTGCGTGTAAAAAAGCCTAAGGCGCTGCAACCACATAGCGGCAGTTGTCATGCCCCAGGCTCCACACGCGACCTTTATCAGCGACAAAAATAAATGATTTGAAAACGGCAGGTGACTGAAAAAGATAATTGCCTGACCGGTCAAAACATCACCAACGTCAGGCGTGGTATTCAGCGCTCAAAGGTACCTTTTGCCAGTAACTCTCTGTCGTGCATCATCATATTTCCCCTGGCCCATAACGAATGGACCTGGAAATCCTCATCAAGCAATAACAGGTCAGCATCACAGCCGGTGGCTATCTTTCCTTTTGTACTGCATTTCAACCGCTGCGCGACATTACCAGAGACTAACTGCCAGGCCTGAGCCAGTGGAATCGTCTGAGTTAGTTGCGCAATCGTAGTGAGCAAACTATCAAAACCTGCCACAGTCAACCCGCTGATATTACCTTGCTCATCGAATACCGGAATACTGCCATTCCCATCAGAACTGAGCGTAAGCTGTGACAATGCAATACCGGTATCCAGTGCTTCCAACACACTTTCTGCCGGGCTGACAGCCCCTCTGGCCCCCAAAGCGGGATCAATACCAGAGGTGAAATCCAGATTCACTCCCAGCGTTTTCGCCAGACGCAGCCCGTCATCGAGCAGGTGACGCTGACGATTGATATGGGTGGGCAGGAAATGCTGCACAGGTACATCACATTGCGCAAGCGTTTCCTCAAGCGGAGCGAGAGCCGCCGCGGCATTACCCAGATGCATCACCACCAGTCCGGGTTTCCGTGTCAGCAATGCAGCAGAGCGCGCCTGCGTTGCCATACGAATTAACTCAGCAACCGTCGGCTGCGATGAACGGTGATCAGAGATGGCGGTTTTCACACCCAACACCGGCGTCAGAAAAGTGATATCGTCCCTGACTGACCCGGTGAGGGTCATGGTCGGCACTTCATAAGATCCGGTCAGCATCCATGCGGAGATACCTTCATTGCGTAAGCCCATCACTTTGGCAAACAACGAAGCAACATGCCGGGTGGTGCCATCTGTCCCGAGTAAGCCCATAACACCAGTAACACCAGCACGCAGAAGTTGACTGAGCATCACTTCGGGAGTTCGGGTGTGAAAACCATCTTCACCGCCACCGCCAATCAGATGCACATGCTGATCGATGATGCCAGGTAATAACCACTTACCCTGAGCATCAATCACCTGCCCCTGCCAGGGGGCCTGTAATGATTCACCTGTAGCAAGAATTTTCCCGGCGCCAATCAGAACGTCCCCCTGAATAATACCTTCTGTGTGCAGTATTCGGGCATGTTTAATCAGTGTGCATGGCATGTGTTGCGGCATCATACCCACCCGTCCACCAGTAAATCACGGGTTTCTGCCAGCGCTACCTGCCAGATATGCAGCATCTCTTCATCACTACGTTGATAAGCTCCGCCATAATTACCATCACCAATATACTCACGTACAATGGATGCCGGTAGCTGTGCCAGTTTGGCAACATTTAGCGCCTCTTTTTCCTCGTCTGGCATCACCACATCAGCGAGGCGTGTCCAGGGAAAGTTTTCCATCCATGAGGCATGGCTGGCATTAGTGGAACATTGCCTGACAGCACCCATAGTCCCGGGGGCAGCCCACCAGTTGTGCAATTGTACCCTGGCATCAGGATGTTGATTCAGCCAGTTATGAATCTGTACCTGCACCGGCGAGTTACCACCATGGCCGTTAATCAGGAATATGCGACGAAAACCACTGCGGTAAAGGCTCTCAAGAAGATCGTTGATCAGAGCATTATACGTAGCAGGTTGTAAGTTAATGGAGCCTGGAAAATCAGCGAAATAGGGAGCCATACCAAAAGGTACTCCCGGATAAACAGGTACATTCTCTGCCGCACCCACCTCTTCTGCCAGTTTTGAGGCCAGCAGATGATCGGTACAGAGACTTAAGTACGCATGTTGTTCGGTACTGCCCAACGGCAGGATCACGCGATCCTGAGATTTCAGATAGCTATCAACCTGAAACCAGTTCATCTCATGAATGTTCATGAAGGTCATTATCCTTATGATATTCCAAGGCATGACGACGCAGAGCAGGTTGTAATATTTCCCGGATATAACGGGGCTCTGGCGTATGCCGATATTCGAACATGACTTCCGCTGCGGGCATTTGCTGCATCTGGCTGTGGCATCCGGTACTGTAAATTACCACCCGAAAATGCGACATCTTTTGCAGCAAGCCCTCATCATGCAGCATTGTCGTGCTTATTTTTCCAAGGTGTGGCGCAAAACTTCTTACACCTTCCACCATCGCCGGCATAAAGGTCGGATAACGGGACACCAGAAGAACCGGTGTATCCGCTGCCAGAGCCGCTAACTGCATGCGGCTACTCTCTGCCGGGATAAGGTAAGGTGCATACACTGGTATCTGTTCTGCAACCCGCTGACGTAATCGCGGGATGCAGTGGGGCACAGTCAGGAAAAAACCATATTTTTTTATTTGATCAGGATGTAATGCATCAAACTCCCGAAATGTATAGGTATCAGCGACCAGCGTGAAACCGAGGATTTCACTCATCACCGCTAAATAACTGCGGTTAATACGGTTCGAGTTACCTACAATCGCGACAGTAAAGGGCAGTCGTTCCTGCGCACTTTGGTTTTCCTGATTGATGACACCCACAAAAAAAGAGGGAGATAATCCAACACTGGCGGCCTCCTGTAGCAAATGCTGAAACCGCTGTTGCAGATGGGCAACCTGCTCATCCTGCACCTGTTCCTGTTTCTCACGTACGATGTAGGTGCCTTTGCCAGGTATGGTCTCAATCAATCCCATCGCTTTTAACGCCTGATACGCATGACTGACTGTCAGTTGTGCTACCTCCAGTTCGCGGCTCAATGCACGAACCGAAGGCAGCGCAGTCTGATGGCGAAAGCTTCCGGCCATAATGCCGTATTCAATGGTGCCAACAATCTGCGTGTGCAATGCAATAGGTAAACTTTTATCGATTGAGATTCTCATCTCACTCCTTCACTATCTTAAATTATTTTACTGCTTTGCAGTCTTGTCAGAACGCAGAGGTATTTTCAGCGCATCGAAATGACGGTGTAGCGTCTGTGCGCTAACTGGTGAGGTAAACAGGCTCACGACTACCATCACCACCATCGTAAAGGTCCAGCAGACGATCAGCGGGTCAAAACCGAAAGACCAGTCAGAGAACCACAGTTTCATCGCGACGTAAGCCACTTCACCGAGAATCACCGCCGTAATCGCGCCGGTGGTCGTTGCCCGACGCCAGTACATTCCCAGAATAACCGGTGCGACCCAAATACCCAGCCCCCCGAAGGCAAAACGGATCAGCGAGAAAATCCCGGCAGGTTTCATAATACCGATAATGATTGCCGCCACCCCTAACAAGATGGTGAACCAACGTGACAGCATCAGAATCTTCCGCTGTGTCGCTTTCGGCTCGAGTAGATTTTGATAGATATCACGGGTAATCCCCCCCGTTGCCACCACCAGCAGCGCCGAAATCGTCGACATTCCGGCAGAAACAATACCTGTAATCAACAGTGCTGATATCCACGGCGAGACATTTTGCTGCAGGATAACCGGTACAATAAAGTCCGTTTCTTTGCCCGTCAGCCCATGAACAAAGGTTGCGGCATTGACACCAGACCATTCAATCAATGTGGCAGAAAACAGCATGCCCAGCGTACCGAGAATCACCGCTTTAAACATGGTGCGATAGCTGTTCATAGTAAAAAATTTGGTAAACAGGGTTGGCTGACCAATAGTAAAGAAGCTCCACATCACGATCATCGAGACGTAGGTCTGCCAGGGGAAATCTTTTTTCGCACCGGGATGCGTCAGATGATCAGGCATCGTTGCGGCCAGTTTGCCCGTGATAGCCTCCATTCCGCCACCTGCATGCACCGAGACCCAAAACGTCACCACTGCGGTGGCCACCATCAGCGCTCCCTGCAGCACGTCGGTCATCATCGCGCCGGTCATCCCACCGATCATGCAATAGAGCACTACCACCACACCCATTACCACCACACCAATCCACTCAGGCAGCCCGGTAAAAGTATTGAGTATTACGCCGGCGCCAACTGTCTGTGCGCCCATCATGGCGATCAAAAACAACACCATCATAACGGCATGCACACCACGGATTGCGTTTGATTCACAACGATCAGAGAGATAGTCACTCATGGTCATCAAATTGTAACGGCGTCCCATCTGCATCAGCTTACGTCCGACAAACAGCATGGGGATAATCATGGAAAATGCCAGTCCTGGCACCGAGACACTCATACCGGCAAATCCGGTGCTGTATGTCATCGCCGGTACACCCATGAAGGTGCTCATGCTGTACTGGCTGGCAAAGTAAGCGAAACCGCCGACAACAGCACCCGCTTTACCGCCCATGACAAGGAAATCACTTAAAGAGTGTGTTGCCCGCGCGGCACGCCAGCCAATCACGCCGAGCAACAGCAAAAACAGAATTAACGTGGTATAGAACGGTATCGGTTCCGGCCGCAGCATTTCTGAAAGCGTGTTCATACTTTCTCCTCCTGTTGCAGCGCATCATCCTGATATTCCGGACGTTTCAGACACTGAAAAGCATAGAGGATGATCAATGCGAAAACTGTTATACCGTGTATTAGCCAGCCGTAGATAAATACCGGAACTCCCCACTATCCAGCCCAGTAGGTGGAACTATAAAAAAAGGGGAAAGGTACCATAATAAGCAGGTACATCAACATAAAAACACCTAACCATTTCTTTTCAAAACAGTTACTTAGAACATCCATTTACAACTCCCTCACCATCATTACATAAAAATGCATTTATAAAAAAAACAATACCGTTCTTTTGTGCATTATCAGGTATTATCACTGGTTATAACAGGAGTTTAAAAAGACAACAATACTTAATTTTAATTAAGGGTTATTAAAATGGACAGTTAACCCTTCTCGCGCCGTCTGCCGCTGCTCAATATGGGCCTTAGCGGCAGGGAAGATGCCTGTGCTGCACGCTGGCTGGGGCGCTCAACCAGGGAATATCAGGCATCTGCCCCCTTGCACAACCTGCACCAGCAAATTGCTGACATCAGGCAGGTTCCCTATGTAGCGACTTTTATGGGTGGACGTGCGGCCCTGTATGCCGTAGTACGAGCCCTCGATTTACAGCCTGGCGATCAGATTTTGATTCCCGCCTTCACCTGCCAGTGTGTCACCAACGCGCTCACCATCAATGGTGTGGAGGCCCGTTTTGTCGATATAGAGAGCGACACATACGGAATGGATGTCAGTAAAATGGCTGCCGCCATCACCCCCCGCACACGCGCCGTACTGATTCAGTACACCTTTGGCCTGGTCTGTCGTGATTTAACTGAACTCCTGAAGGTTGCGAGAGATCGTGGCTTATGGGTTATCGAGGATTGCGCGCATGCTACGGGAGGACGCTGGCAAGGTCAGCTTCTCGGCACCCTGGGTGATATTGCCATTTTCAGCAGCGAGCGCTCGAAAATTGTCAATTCGATTCATGGTGGCTGGGCGATGACATCCAACCCGGTGCTGGGGGAGCGACTGCAACAGATCTACGAAAATGCGTTGCCTGCAGATGACGATTTTATCCATCGTCTGTTACAGACTCTTCGTCACGCCTGGGCACAGCATAATCAGAGGCGACCTCTCCCTCTGCCCGCCGGATGGTTACCACAAATGCAGCCCAGTGAATTGAGCGGGTTATACACTCCCCAGTATTACTGGCGTATGGCAGCCCCCGTTGCTGAGCTGCTCTCTCTTCAGTTAGCCCGACTGCCAGAATTGCTGGAACCTCGTCGTGCCGGAGCCGCATTTTGGGAGCAATGGGCGGCAAAACAAGGCATTAAAACTGCCACCACAGTGACCGGTGCGGAAAATACCTGGCTGCGCTTTCCGGTGTTATTAAGTGCGAAAGAGAAACGTGAGCGGGAAACCCTGGGACAAGCACTGAATGCGGAAATTGGTGTCTGGTTTACCACCCCGATGCATCCTCAACCTCTCACTCTGATTGAGTGCCCGGTAGGCATGCATGCGGCGTCAGCCTGCATCAATTTACCGACCTGGCTCTGGTAGTTTGCGGTTTATCAGCACACCAATCCGGGAAAATGATCACTGCCCCCTGAGCGGGGGCAGTGAAAATGATAATAAGGATTAATGTAATTCAGGCCAGTAATCGCGATTTGCCTCAATCAAATCATCGAGAATGGCTTTGGCTACAGAGGCACTGGGCACAGTTTTAGAAAGTGTTATAGCCTGCCATAGTTTTTGATAGGATTGTAATTCCCAGGCATCTACCACCAATTTTTCGACGGCAACCTGTTGACTCATCAATCCTTTTTGGAATTGCGGTATATTGCCAATCACCAGAGGCTCCGGCCCGCCCTTCCCGACCAGGCAGGGAATTTCCACCATAGCTTCAGGATCGAAATTATTAATAGCACCGTTATTTGGCACAATCAGTAACATCCGTTCCTGGGTATTGAAAGCTATAGCTGCTGCTAAATCAACGATATAAGAGGCATGCTCATCAATTTCCAGCTCACCTGCTGATGACACTCCGGCACGAATAATCGCACGACAGGCATCAAAGACATGCTTTTCACGGTGCTCCATCACTTCATTCGCCCGGGTGTGTTCAGGATTAGAGTGCTGCACAACATAATCCGGGAAAAAGTAATATTTCAGATAGGTATTCGGCAGGGTATCCGGGTCGAGCGCCCATACATCCTTCGCTTTGGCGAAGGTATCGTTCCAGCTTGTCTCTACTCCCTGCTGCTCAGCATCTGGCACATAACCATGCTGAGCAATGTGAGCACGTATCCGGGGCATTAAATCATTGCCCTGATGATCTTCGACCTGCGTCCACCAGCCAAAGTGATTAAGTCCGTAATAACGTACTTTCATCTCTTTACGATCTTTCAGCCCGACAATTTGTGCCATGCGACTTTCGATGCCAATTGGCATGTCGCAAATATTGAGAATTTTCGCTTCGGGCCGCAACCGACGTGTCGCTTCAGCGACAATGGCCGCCGGGTTAGAGTAGTTGAGCATCCAGGCATCAGGTGAATACCTCTCCATATAGTCTACCAGCTCAAGGACTCCGCCAATCGAGCGCATCCCGTAAACAATACCGCCGGGGCCACAGGTTTCCTGCCCTAATACCCCGTGACGTAGTGGGATCTTCTCGTCTTTTTCACGCATCGGGTATTTTCCTACCCGAATATGCGCCATCACAAAATCAACATCAGTAAATGCCTCTTGCGGCGAGGTGGTATAGCTGAACTTCACGTCAGGGGCCTGTTCAGTAAGAATAATTTTACACGCCTCGGCGATGGTTTCCTGCCTCGCTGCGTCGTTGTCATAAAATTTGAGTTCGCGTAAGGGAAAACGGTGTTGATTAGCTAACAACATCAGAACAATACCCGGCGTAAATGTACTACCGCCACCAGCAACCACTACTGAGAATTTTTTCATGATACCGCCTCCGTTATTGACGATTGATGCTGTGAAACAGCATGTTTAATGAGATTTTCGATTTGATCGCGCAACTGGGGGACATGCAGACCAATAATCACCTGAATGGCGTTACCGCGCCTAACGACACCATGAGCTCCCAGCGCTTTGAAAACTGCATCATCCTGCATCAACCCAACATCATTCAGTGTGATGCGCAGTCGCGTGGCACAGTTATTCAGCGTGGTTATATTGGCCGCCCCCCCCAGAGCTGCCAGATAAGCAGACGCGCTCTCTGAAGTTTGTACAGTTGGTGAACGTGAAGCCTGATAATCCGCTTTGCTGTAGAGTTTGACTTCGCTCTCTTCACGGCCGGGGGTTTTCAGATTCAGTTTGAGTATTAAGGCGCGGAACACCACAAAATAGAGTCCGGTGAATAACACACCGATACCTATCTGGGTTATCACCATGCCCGAATGGTGGTGGAACATAGGTATCCAGTTTTGTGGCAGAAACTGGTCCAGTAGCCCGCCGCCCATGTTGCCGACCACCCCCGCCATATACATCACCGCAGCCATCGTCGCGGCCAGTACAGCATGTACTGCAAACAGCAGGGGAGAAATAAACAGGAAGGTGAATTCAAGCGGCTCAGTAATGCCGACTAAAACTGCCGTCAGGGTTGCGGGTATCAATAATCCGGCAATTTTGACCCGGTTTTTTGGCTCAGACGTAAAATACAACGCGAGGGCAATCCCGATGGAACCGAACACTTTGCTATTACCATGCAGGGCAAACCCACCTTCAGGAAATAGCGATTTCAATGGTTCACTGCTCTGGCTGAACTCGTGTAAATGCTGCGCCCAGTAGACCTGAATCCCCCCTTCTACGGCGGCAGGGCCAAAAATAAACGGACCGTAGACAAAATGGTGTAATCCGGTGGGTATCAAAATACGTTCAAGGAACGTGTAGATCCATACGCCTGCCGCGCCAGCGCCCCGCAGAAATCCTTGTAATGATTCAATCCCGAGTTGCACTTTTGGCCAGCCAATCAATGTCAGCCACGCGCAAGGGATCATCACCAGAAATGCAATGATCACCACAAAAGAGGTTCCCTGGAAGATACCAAGAAAAACAGGTAACGGCTTGTCAAAATAGCGATTATGCAGAGCCGTTACCAACCCCGAGATTACTATCGCTCCAATAATGCTGGTATCGAGTGTTTTGATCCCGGCGATCATCGCCAGCCCACTCCCCGCTACAGGATCTGCACTAAAATCGACAGCAAAGAACGATCCCCAGGTGGTACCCATCGCATTGATGAAGTAGTTCCAGGTCAGGAAGCTGACCAGCACGGCAAGACACGCTCGCCCCTGCGCCTGCTTCGCCAACCCTATCGGCAGACCAACAGCAAAAATCAGCGGCATATTACGAAACACTGTCCATCCACCCTCCTCGATAATCATCACTATCTGGGCGAACAGGTGATCAGGTGCAGCTAATGCTTCGCCGACGAACAGCGGATTACGTAACATGATCGTTATCCCGACGACGATCCCGGCAAAGGGAAAAAACAATACCGGGGTAAACATTGCACCACCAAAACGTTGTATATGACTGAGCATTTTTACCTCCTCAGGTGACAACTTCATGGGAGAGAGAGCCTCTTTATACGGAGTTGTCCGGGTCTGGTCTTGAGCATAGAAAGAGGGCCTGCGATAAGCTGTTGCCGGGTGAGAGAAGCGTGATCGCTTTCATGGTTTTTATTTGCACAATGCTGTCTACTTTTAACGATAAAGTCAGACAACTTAATATCTGTAAGGCGCCACTCTGGCCGTTAAGGAGGTCTATAAGTGATCTATAAATCTATTGCAGACCGTCTGCGGCTCCACCTGAATTCAACCGATTACGCTATCGGTTGTCGGTTACCCAGTGAGAAAAAACTCGCCAGTGAGTTCGCCGTCTCAAGAATGACGTTGCGTCGGGCGATTGAATTGCTGATCGGTTGGGGGTTAGTGGAACGGCGACAGGGCAGTGGTACATGGGTGATTAAAAAAGATGTACATCATGAAACCAGTAATCTGACAGGGTTTGTCGAAGTCATGCGTTCACAAGGTAAAGAGGTTGTCAGTGAAGTACTCAGTTTTAGTATGATGCCGGCCCCGCCAGCGATAGCCAGTCTGCTGCGTATTAATAGTGGTGAAAAAATCCATGTCTCACAGCGGGTACGTTCGGTAGCGGGAAAACCACTGATGGTGGAGGAAAGCTTCATGCCTTATCGCCTGTTTCGTCATCTCTCCGTTGCTCACCTTGAAGGCTCTAAATTCAGTTATATCGAAGATGAATGTGGCCTTGTCATCAGCGGCAATTATGAAACGCTTACCCCTGTGCTGGCCGATGCGCATACAGCGGCTCAGCTTAACATTGCCGAAGCGACACCTATTCTGCGCATCACTTCACTCTCATACAGTGATAAAGGCGAATTTCTTAATTATTCCGTTATCTTCCGAAGTGCCAGCGAATATCAGGTTGATTATCATCTGCGTCGCCAGCGTGGCAAGATTATCGCGGCAACCGCTGTCATATAAAAGTCGGTGTGCCAACAGCAAAAACGCAATAGCGAGACACTGACTGACAGCGCAGATCACTCATCCTCAGTTTTTCCGTAAGGAGACAGAGCAAAGAAATGGTGTACAGGGCCACGCCCTTTTCCCACTTGCAACTTATCAGCGTGCCGCAAAGCCTGAGAAAGATACGCCTTGCCAATGCGACAAGCCTGCTCAAGGTTTTTTCCTGACGCCAGATTCACAGCGATAGCCGAAGAGAGCGTACATCCGGTGCCGTGCGCATTTTGGGTCGCCACTTTCTTTGCACGTAACCAGACCGAATGATCAGCAAGACAGAGTATGTCCTCCATCATCTCACCCGGAAAATGGCCGCCCTTTAATAAAATGGCTGTCTGATGTTGCTGATAAAGCTGCTGACCAGCCTGTAACATCTCTTCTGGTGAAGTGATAACAGCACCGCTCAACGCCTCAGCTTCAGGAATATTAGGCGTCACCAGCGTCGCCAAAGGGAACATCTCATGTATCAGGCTATCAACTGCTGCACTATCCAACAGGGCATGCCCACTGGTGGACACCATCACAGGATCCAGCACCAGAGGTATTCCTTGTGCATGTTGACGGAGGAAACCAGCAACCACCTCAATCACGTCACGGTTGAAGAGCATACCCACTTTAATAGCATCGATGCGGGCATCGTCAAAAACCGCCGCCAGCTGCTGTTCGATGGCCGTCAGTGCAACATCATAAACCTGACGTACTCCGCAGGTATTCTGTATCGGTAACGCCGTTAACACCGTGTGAGCATAACCACCAAAAACAGAGATAGTTTTCATATCCGCCTGCAGCCCCGCCCCGGCAGAACCATCAAACCCGGCAATAGTTAGCACATTAGGTATACCGTTCATTTCCCGCCTCGCTCCTCATTTAACTGAACACAACAACACAAGAGGCTCCTTGTACTGTCTCCGTCACCGCTAAAATGACATTGCATGACCCAACGCAAGGATACCTCATAAAATAACCTGATGGGATAGAGTGTTAGCATCTTTGGTGAAACGCAGGTTATTTTGAAGGCAGAGAATAAGCCTCAATGACGTAAAGCAATCTGGTTAATATTAAAAAAAGAGCGAATTAATTTATTCCGAAGAGGAATGGATCATAAATTTATTTAGAAAACCGGGACAACCCTGCATAGCCGCTGAGCGTTATGCGGTCTGGCCTTACACGTAATATCAGGAAATGAATTGAACAATTAAATTACTTTCAAAGGAAAGGTGAAAGAAATGAATCAAATTTTATCAGCGATATGGCAGGTTATCAGTTCCTGTCTCCCGGTTTTTTTGCTCATTTTTTTAGGGTGGTTGTGTGTTCAGCAGAACATATTTAATAAAGAGTCGAAAAAACTACTTTCCGGTCTGGTTTCTAATTTTGTTTTCCCTGCATTGCTGCTGGTTCAAACTTCTCACGCCAGGCCTGAAGAGATATTTAACGGCATATGGATAGTCGCTTTCTTTTGCAGCATGCTATTTATTTGGATTGTCTGCTTTCTGACAAACAAATATATTCTTCATAAAGAACTCAAATCATGCACAATGAACTCTATGCTGTGCTGCTTTCCTAATATGGGAGGAATGGGAGTACCGTTTCTGACACTTCTGCTGGGGGCCTCTTCAACCATCTCAGTGGCTGTAGCTAATTTCGTGGTCGCACTGACGTTAATACCTTTGACTATTTTTCTGTTTGAGCTCTGTGTCACCCGCATTTCCGGTGGGAAAAAAACCAGCGCAATGATCGTAGATGCAGTCAAAAACTCAGTCATGAAACCGATGTTTCTTGCCGTGATCGTAGGATTACTGATCAGTGTTACTAACGGAACTCAGTGGTTGCCACATTTCGTATTTAATACCTTCGATATTATGTCTAACGCGTGTAATTTTATCTCATTAATTGCTGTTGGCGTGGGCGTTTATGGTGTTAAATTAACTTTTAATAAGGTATTAGTGGTAAACGTAATATTAAAAAGTTTCTTTACCCCAATTATTGCACTTCTGACAGTATGGGTATTCGGTATCACCGGGATGCAGGCAGAGGAGCTTGTGTTCCTGTTAGCAATGCCAACGGCTTCGACTGCCGTTATTCTGGCCTATAGTTGGAATATTGAACAGTAACAAGCATCCAGTCTGTTCCTCGCATCGACAGCACTTTCCGTCATTATTTTACCTACCCTGTTATTGATCATGGAATTTATGATCCCCGGGGTAAATTAATAAATAACTTGTTGAAAATGAATAAGGGCCAGTTATGAAACTCGTTAGCTATAGTTATAATGAAAAACCACACTATGGCATTCTAACCGATAATGGCATTATCGATTTATCGACCCGTCTCGGGCAGCAGTTCAGTGATCTAAAAGCATTGATTGCAGGAGGGGCACTACACCGGGCACAGGATTATATCGCAATGAAACCCGATTTCACTGCGGAGGAAGTGAAATATCTGCCTGTCATTACCCACCCGGATAAAATTTTATGTGTGGGAATGAACTATGCGGATAAAAGGGCAGAATTCAATCAGACGGATCCCGCTCCAACGCTTTTTGTACGGTTCCCTGATTCACAGACCGGACATCGCGGACCGCTGGTTAAACCTGCCATCACACATGAGTTTGATTACGAAGGTGAACTGGCTGTCATCATTGGCAAAGATGGCGCACATATCAAACAAGAAAATGCACTTTCCCATGTGGCGGGCTACAGCTGCTACATGGATGGTTCGGTAGGCGACTGGCAACATAGCTGGTTTACTGCCGGGAAAAACTGGCCAAAAACCGGGGGATTCGGCCCCAGTTTAACCACCACAGATAAGATTCCTGATCCGGAGAATTTGACTATCTCGACCTGGTTAAATGGCAACCGGGTACAACACGATAATACGGGCAATCTTATTCACAAGATTCCTGAATTAATTACTTACATCAGCATGTTCACTGAATTATCCGCCGGTGATGTCATCATTACTGGCTCACCCGGAGGCGTAGGGAAAAAAAGAGTACCTCCACTGTTTATGAAAGCAGGAGATTGCATCGAGGTGGAAATCGAGAATATTAGTCGCTTAACCAATTTTATTGTTGATGAAATTGTGCAAAACGATGAGTAACACAATGCCAGCCGATGGCACATCGCAGCACCAAAATACAGACCAGCAAAGGTGAACTATGAGCCGTGGTATTACATTCTCGCTGTTAGATAATCGTGCAATGTCGTTACCGATGATTAAAGCACTACTGGAAAGCTGCCACTTAACCGTCGATCAACAGATTGATCTATTAGTGGTTGCGAGCGACAGCGAGGAAAAAGCGATTGCCTGTGCGGGTTTATATCACAACATTGTTAAGTGCGTGGCTATTGCGCCTGAATATCGCGGCAATAATCTGACCAGTCAGTTGATCGATCAGGTGATTCAGCTTGCCGCTGATAAAGGAATATTCCACCTTTTTCTCTATACCAAACCAGAAAATGTCGCGTTCTTTAATGCCTGCGGTTTCTATCCTTTAGTGGTGATCTCTGGACTGGTCGCCTTCATGGAAAATACCCCGGTAGGGATAAATAAATATTGTCAGGCGTTAGAACAACAGCGTGCTGCAGAAGAGGGGCGAATTGGCGGTATTGTGATGAATGCGAATCCGTTTACCCTCGGTCATCAGCACCTGGTCGAGTTCGCCTCGCAACATTGCGACCATGTTTATATTTTCGTGGTGAGTGAAGAGAGTTCCCTGTTTTCCTTTTCCGACCGATTCCGATTAGTAAAACAAGGGACAGCAAAATATTCCAACGTAACACTACTTCCCTGCTCAGAATATATTGTCTCTCAGGCGACTTTTCCCAGTTATTTTCTGAAAGAGAAAGCAGATGTTGATCATGCAATCACTGGGATCGATCTGTTGCTGTTCAGAAATTATATTGCCCCGGCACTAAAGATTAAAACCCGATTCGTAGGAACAGAACCTTTTTCTCCCATCACAGAGAAATATAACCAAGGAATGAAATACTGGCTAAGCCAATATAACAGCACTATGCCCGCCATAGAGGTGATAGAGATAGAAAGGAAACAACAGGCAGGAACTGCAATTTCTGCCACTGCCGTTCGTCATTTTTTAGCCAACGATCAACTTGAGAAAACAGAAGCATTGGTCCCTGAAACGACATGGAAATTTCTGAAAGAGAAATTCAGTAAAAAAAGAAAAGAGGCGGTATGAAAATTATCAAAGATGCAATTGCCGGGACACTGGAATCCAGCGATTTACAAGTCAAAGTATCCCCACAGGAAACCCTTGAAATTGTTGTTCACAGCAGTGTTATCGACCAGTTTGGTAAACAGATTAATGCAACAGTACGTGAGGTTCTGGACAAACTTCAGGTCAGTGGTGGATTGATCATTTTTGAAGATAAAGGTGCGTTAGATTGTGCGATTAAAGCAAGGGTAGAAATTGCGGTATTACGTGGCGCAGAAGTCACAGAATTAAACTGGAGTCTCTTAAAATGAAAAATTACGTCGCAGCATGCTGTTTCTACCCGGTTCAAACGCCGCCATGCTATCAACCGCTTTTGTTTATCGGCCTGACTCAGCGATGTTCGATCTGGAAGATGCCGTTGCATTACGCGAAAAAGACAGTGCTCGTCTGCTGGTTTATCAGACACTTCAGCTTCCTATTTACCGGGAATTCGGTATCGAGGTGATTGTTCGCATCAATTCACTGAAAACGGAATATGGCCTGAAAGACTTGGAAGCGGCTATTTGGGGAGGGGTCGATGCCGTGCGACTGCCTAAAACCGACAGCGCAGAAGAGATTCACGAATTAGAAACCCATATGGCACGCATCGAAAAAGAGGCGGGTCGGCCCGTAGGTTCCACCAAAATCATTGCCGCTATCGAATCAGCGCTCGGTGTGGTGAATGCCGTCTCGATCACACTCTCCTCACCCAGGATGATCGCGATTGCCATTGCTGCCTTTGACTATTTAGTGGACATGCAAACCCAGCGGGGAGATGGCAGCGAGCTCTTCTACGCACGCTGTGCTGTGCTGCATGCCGCGCGCGTTGCAGGTATTGATGCATTTGATGCTGTCTATTCCGATGTCAATGTTGAAGCCGGTTTTCTGAAAGAGGTCGACGTGATTAAGCGCCTGGGCTACAACGGTAAAGCACTGATTAACCCTCGACAGATCCTGCCACTACACAACGCCTATGCCCCCACACAGGAAGAAGTTGCCTACGCCCGTCAGGTGGTGGCTGCCGCTGAAGAGGGCAAACAAAAAGGATTAGGTGTGGTTTCACTGAATGGGAAGATGATAGACAACCCGGTTATTAACAATGCACGTCGGGTTATCGCCTACTACGAAGCTTCCGGAATTCGTCAATAAATCAGGTCAGAAGAGCAAAGGATATACTTATGAACACAAAATTAACTGAACTGGTCAATCAATGTCCTGACCTTGCCGGATTACAGGCTTTTTCTACGCCTTATGCCACCACACCCTATTTAAGTGATAAAGCGCAAAAACATAACCGTAAAATTATCAGCTCAGTAGAAGAGGTTATTAAAGCCACCGGATTACGTGACGGAATGACTATCTCTTTTCATCATGCCTTCCGCGAAGGTGACAAAACCATTAACCATGTTATTGATATTATTGCCAGCATGGGCATTAAAGATCTGACTCTGGCCTCCAGTTCATTATTGAACTGTAACGAACCATTGATAAAACATATTAAATCAGGCGTTATCACACAGATTTATACTTCTGGTATGCGTGGCGAACTGGCGAATGCAATTTCTCATGGATTAATGCAGAAGCCAGTGCAAGTGCACTCACACGGTGGTCGGGTCAATTTGATCCAGCAGGGAGAGATCGTTATTGATGTGGCTTTTCTCGGGGTTTCCACTTCCGATGAATTCGGCAATGCCAATGGCATATCAGGAAAATCACGGTGTGGATCATTGGGCTACGCTATGGTCGACGCGCAATATGCTAAAAAAGTGGTGTTATTAACAGAGGCGATTGTCCCGTTTTACAATACCCCGCCCAGTATCCGGCAAGACCAGGTTGATTACGTTGTCAAAGTGGATCAGGTAGGTGATGCCTCACAAATCGCAGTGGGTGCCGTCCGTATCACTTCAAATCCTCGTGAGTTGATGATTGCCAGATATGCAGCAGAAGTAATTGAATATTCTGGTTATTTCAAACAAGGATTTTCTCTGCAAACCGGTTCTGGTGCCTCTGCAACCGCCTGTACCCGCTTTCTCGGGGAAAAAATGGTGAAAAAGGGTATTACCGCCAGCTTTGCGCTCGGTGGCATTACCGCAGGGATTGTCGAATTACACGAAAAAGGCTTGATAGAAAAACTGATTGATACTCAGAGTTTTGATACTACGGCGGGGGCATCTCTGGCTAAAAATCCCAATCACTTTGAGATTTCGACCAACGTGTACGCTGACCCTGCATCTAAAGCCGCTTGTGTCGATGAACTGGATGTCACCATTTTAAGTGCGCTTGAGATTGACCTTGGGTTTAATGTTAACGTATTGACTGGCTCAGATGGTGTAATGCGGGGCGCCTCGGGTGGGCATTGCGATTCGGCAGCTGGTGCTAATCTGAGGATTATTGTGGCACCACTGATTCGCAGCCGTATACCCACCATTGTTCGCCAGGTAACAACACGCGTCACTCCCGGCGATAACATTGATGTGCTGGTCACAGACTATGGTGTGGCCGTGAATCCTAAACGACCTGAATTGATAGAACGTCTGAGTGCTGCCAATGTTCAGGTCACCACCATAGAAAAACTCTACCAGCATGCCATGTCACTAACCGGCGAACCAGAACCTATTCAGTTTACTGATCGCATTGTTGGAGTAGTGCGTTACCGCGATGGTTCGGTTATTGACATAGTGAAACAGGTAAAAAACTGATCAGGAGAACGACGTCATGTCCCATCGCCTCAGACTGACTGATGGCCCTGCCATCACGTTGGAACAGATGTTAGCCGCCCGCGAACAGAGGGCATGGCGTCAGCAAGCCTGGCTGCAACAGCACCCGGTCCCCTTGATTTCACTGACACTGGTGGTACCGGGAAGTATCAAACAAAGCAGCGGTAGTCAGTTTCTCTTTCAACAGGCAGTCACGGCGATTACGGCGCTATGTGAATCGGCACACTATCCGCTGCTCAGGCAACAAACATGCTGTTCAGCGTGTGGTAACGAAGCGCTGTTTTCCGTTGCTGCTGATGCGCTATCGCTGAAAACCGCCTGTATTGACCTCGAAAACAAACACCCGCTTGGCCGGTTGTGGGATATCGATATTATTTCTCCCTCAGGCGATATCCTGTCGCGCACGACCAGCCATCAGGCCGATCGTCGTTGCTTACTATGCCAGGAGAGCGCCCATGCTTGTGCCAGATCACGCAAGCATTCAGTGATGGACCTTATTCAGGTTATGGAGGATAAACTCAATGCTTACCAACGCAATAGCCCAACCCTGTGACAGTACATTTTATTTTTCCAGCAATATCACCCGGGCTGGCACGCTCGCAACGCTGGCATTATACAACGAGGTGGCTCTGACGCCGAAACCCGGTTTAGTCGATCGCAGTAACCCCGGCGCGCACCGGGATATGGACTTCCATACCTTTATCGACAGTATCAATGCGATAAGCCCCTGGTTCGATGAGTTTTATCACTCAGGCTACCGGCACCGGAAGCATTCACTCTGCACGCTACTGCGCACTATTCGCCCGGCCGGGATTGCCTGTGAACAGAGTATGTTGTCAGCCACACAAGGGGTGAACACGCATAAAGGCGCTATTTTTTCCTTGGGCCTGATATGTGCGGTCATCGGCTATCTCGAAGGGCGACAACTTCCTCTTACTGCACGCAGTATATGCCACTCTGTAGCAGAAGCGTGCCATGGCCTGCTCAACGAACTCACTACAGCTGGCACACCGGATACCGCCGGGAAACGGCTTTACCGACAATATGGGTTTACCGGCGCTTGCGGAGAAGCGGCAAGCGGGTTTGCCACCGTCTGGCAATACAGTCTTCCCGCTTATCAACACTGCAAGGCATCAGGCTGCGATGAGCAGACAGCACTGTTACAGGCACTGATGCTGTTGATGGCTTATAATAACGATACCAATATCGTGGCACGCGGGGGACTGGATGGATTGCAGTTTGTACAACAGCGCGCACGCGCGATACTACAATCACCCGACAAACTTGTGGCAGAAGATCTCAGCCTGCTCATTGATTTTAATCAGCAACTGACTGAAAAATATCTCAGCCCCGGAGGCAGCGCAGATCTGTTAGCCGTGACCTGGTTTTTAACTCACTACGACAGGTAGCCATCATTGATTGCAGGTTATTTGGCAGTAACCACCACACGGTAAAATAAAAGTCTATCCTGTCGGGCTACCGGGATAGTGCTAAATCTGTCTGGCTGGTTCCCCGTAAAAGACAGTAAGCGATAGCATTTTCCCGATGAAGATTTTTATCACTTCTCTCCTATCCGCCAGACATAACAGGCGCAGCCCGTTGGAATACTGACAGTGCGAAGAAACCGGAGGGTTCACAGAGTCGGCAAGAAATGAGAATAGCGCCTTGGTGCAGAAGGGCAAGCAAAACAAACCTGGCAGGATAAGCGCTTAACCGAATCATTCTTTGTCTGGCACAGACAAAAATAATTCTCTGACGATTAATTTTGATTGCTATCACAAAAAACAATCCTTATTCCGCGATTTCCTTGTATTGTTCATCCTCTGTGGCACTATGTGAGCCATATTTCAGGATTGTTACTGTTTATCAGGCAAAACCTAAATTTTTTATGTCGTTAATCTGACGATGGCATAAAAAATTTAGGTTTTTTTTTGAAAAAAATTACACCACAAAAGTTCATAAAAATATAATTTGAGAGGCAATTAATCAGCTAAATGTTAAAAACAAATTTATCATATGTGAAATTATTTTCCAGCTCATCAGTGTGTGATTTATCTATTTAAATTCATCCTGATAACAGGAAAGTCATTTCCATACAGCAACGTTATTTTCAAAAGAATATCACATTAAATTATCTGCGATACGGACAAGTCTTTCTTTAATTAAGGAAGCTGACCACTAAAAAACGTCAGTCGGGCACTAATGAGATAAGGAAAGTAATAATTAGCTCATAAATAAAAAACAGAATGAGAGATTAATGGTTTTATTTTACTGACAGGATGCCAAAAGATGAAAAAATACTCTCTTAAAATAGTGGCCGCACTGGTCGCATGTGCCTTACTGCCTCAGCCTGTAAGTGCAGAAAAACTGACCATCGAGCAACGTCTCGAAAAACTGGAGCAAGAATTAGCCAGTAATAAAAAAGAGTTACAGGTAACCAAGGCCGCCTTTAACAATTATAAGCGGAAAACAGAAAAACAATTAACTGTACAGCGGAAAACACCGACAGATAATACACTTGCTGTTCAGGCAAAAGAAACATCGGTTTACACCAATAATGTTATTCCGGTTAATGATGCGGAAAGCCAGCCTCAGACGGTTAGCGTTGTGCAACAGAGCAGTAGTACGGCACCTCTCACTCTTGATGATATCAGCCGATATGTCAAAGAAGATATCGGTTTCACCTACACCGGCTATTTCCGCAGTGGATGGGGAACAGCAGGTAACGGCTCACCGAAATCGTATGCAATTGGTTCGCTCGGTCGTTTCGGTAACGAATACAGCAGCTGGTTTGATCTCTATTTAAAACAACGTGTTTACGAAAAAGACGGCAAATATGCCCAGGCGGTAGTGCAGCTTGATGGTAACGTTGATGAGCAATATGCTTCAGCCTGGTTCGGTGATACCAATGGCACCAGTGTCCTGCAATTCTCTGACATCTACCTCACTACCCGTGGCTTCCTGCCTTTCGCACCGGAGGCTGACTTCTGGGTCGGCAGACACGGACTCAAAGCCTATGAAATACAGATGCTCGACTGGAAAAGTTATCGTCAGGATTATGGCGCCGGTGTGGGGATTGAAAACTGGAAAGTCGGTCCCGGTCTGTTAGATGTTGCCCTGACACGTGAAGATCTCGACGTCTATAATCGCGAACTGACTAAAAAGACGCAGATGAATACCAATGCGATCGATTTACGCTATCGTGATATTCCGCTCTGGGAAGGCGGGTCACTTTCATTACTGGCTAAATATGCCAGCGCTAATAAAAGTAACGCCCAGAAAGATAATGAAAAACACGCCACTTATTATTCTCTGAAAGATTCGTGGTTAGCTTCGGTAAGTATTAATCAAAAACTGCAGAATAATGGCTTTAATGAGTTTACTCTCCAGGGAGCTAATAACTCAATGGCAGCTAATTTCTCCAACTACTCAGAAGCCAATCCGTCATTGGGTGTCAATGGTCATTATTATGGCGATCATACTAACGGTACTGCATGGCGAGTAATCTCTCAGGGTGAAATGTTCCTGCATGATAAAATCGTCATGGCAAATGCCCTAGTGTATTCCCGGGGCCACGATATCTACAGTTATGATACTGGTGCTCACAGCGACTTTAACAGTATGCGTGCTGTCGTTCGTCCGGCGTGGATTTGGGATCAATACAATCAGACCGGTGTTGAACTGGGCTGGTTTACCCAGACTAACAAAACGCAATCTGGCGTTAAACTGAAAGAGTCTGCCTATAAAACCACGCTCTATCACGCGATTAAAGTGGATACCAGTATGCTGACCTCACGGCCTGAGATTCGCTTTTATGGTACTTACTTACATCAGTTAGAGAATGACCTCTCCCAATACCGTTTCACGGATAACAAGCATGACCAGCTAACCGTAGGTGTGCAGGCTGAGGTGTGGTGGTAATCACCGGGTTGTAATGTGATTTCGCTGTCGCTGCACACACTGTGCAGCGCAGTGAATGGGTGATCAATCCCCCCTCATTTTCAGTTCAGCTTGCCACCCGGACGCTGTCGAAACACTTTAGGTGTGATGTTGTACTCTTTGCAAAAGACAGTATAGAAATATTGTAATGAAGGATAACCACACATCTGCGCCACTTCACTCATACTCAGCGCAATAGCCGTTAACAGATAACGCGCCCGTTCCAGTTTTTCCTGATGAATCGCCAGGTGGATACTGTGGCCAGTTTCATGACGAAAACGTTTCTCCAGATTAGATCGCGACAAACCTACGGCATCCAGTACCTGCTCAACCTTGATGCCTTTGCAAGCCTGGAGGCGAATGTAATGCATTGCCTGGATAACCGCCGGATCACGCAGCGAACGAAAGTCAGTAGAGCGTCGGGCAATCACTTCTGCGGGCGGTATCAGAATACGCTGTTGAGGCACAGCCTGTTGTTCAAGTAACTGGTGCAGTAATGCGGCGGCACGATAGCCCATTTCACGCGTGCCTTGCCTCACAGAGGTGAGCGCAACACGTGACAAATAGCGGGTCATCTCCTCATCATCAATCCCTATCACACTCAACGTATCGGGCACCGCAATATTCAAATACTCGCACACTTGCAACAGATGGCGCGCTCTAGCGTCAGTCACCGCAATGATACCGGTATAAGGCGCTAATGTTTTCACCCAATCAGCCAGTTGATACTGCGCATGTTGCCATTTTTCCGGCGGTGTCGTCATGCCCTGATACACCGAAACAGCATGCTGTTCAGCACTGGCACGCTGAAGAAAGGCATACTCGCGCTCCGCCGCCCAGCGCTTGCCGCTTTCAGGCGGCAAGCCGTAAAATGCAAAACGGCGAAGCCCCTTCTCTTTCAGATGCGAGAAAGCTGCGTCAACCAGTGCGTTATTATCTGTTGCCACATAGTGGACAGGCGGATAATCGCTCTCCTGATGATATGAGCCGCCAACCCCCACTACGGGCATCGTCAACTTGTCCAGTAAACTGGCGACAGTGACATCATCATAATCCGCGATTACACCATCGCCCGGACACGCCCTGATAGCGTCAATCCGGCAACAAAAATCCTCTTCAATAAAGATATCCCAGTCACATTGTGACGCCTGAAGATACTCTCCAACTCCCTCAACCACCTGACGGTCATACACTTTGTTGGCATTGAATAGCAACGAAATACGGTAACGTTTTTCACTCATGCTGGTCCCAACCCATCAGCCTGACTGGCTCATATATACCATGTCAGCGGCTGAGGTAATCACGGTTGTGTCTTATTGTGAAGCCCGTCACGTAAGAGATTTTTCGTAATCACAAAAACAAAACGAGGAATAAATAAATTGGCAAAAGCACGCTACGTTATTGGCACCAGGGGGTTTCAAAAAAGGATAATAAAATGGACGAGGCGTTCGATCGCCCTGTTTCCCGCCAGGGAACTTACAGCGCAAAATGGGATGGTAAAATAAACACTTCACCGTACCATTTAATTCCGCTTTCTGTCGCCGATATGGATCTCCCTTTGCCTGCGGACATCACGAGCGTACTCTCCGCCTGTACGCAAGGCGGGATCTATGGCTATACCGTGCTGAGTGAAGATTGGCAGCAATGTGTGGCCGGATGGATGCGGCGACATTATCAGTGGTCAGTCGCACCTCACCACGTGGTTTTTTGTCCACGTGTGATTCAGGCTGTTTCCCTCTATATCCAGAACTTTACCGCCCCAGGTGATGCCATAGCTACCTTATCGCCGACTTACCATCCAATCAGCAATGCGGTGTCAGTCAACCAACGCCTGCTGCTGGAAAGTGAACTGCGCTATCACGCAGGGCGTTACACCATCGATTTTATCGATTTGGAAGAAAAATTCCGTCAGGCGAAGAGCTTTATTTTTCTTTCACCGCACAACCCGACGGGAACCATCTGGGATCGCTACACACTACAAAAAATAGCGGCCCTGGCAGAAAAACATCAGGTTTTTATTATTTCTGATGACGTTCATGCTGACTTTATTTTTACTCAGCACCAACACCAGGTTATTTCTACCGTGAGTGATTACGTCAAACAACACTCGTTTATTTGCACTTCTCCGGCAAAAACATTCAACATGGCCGGGCTCGAAATCGCCAATATCATTATTGCCAACGATAAACATCGGAAAAAATTCCAGCACGCACTCGATGCTGCCGGCATTCACAACCCTGGTTTTCTCGCAGTTCCCGCCTATCGCCTTGCCTGCCAGCATGGTGATTCCTAGTTGCGCGAGATAAAAAACTATCTCGCCGGGAATCGAGCCTTAACCATTAAAACACTCAAGTCTGCGTTTCCACACTGGTTAGTTACCGAAGGTGGAGGGACCTACATGCTATGGGTTGATTACCGGGCAAGCGGGATCACCGAAGACCAACTTAAACACTGGTTTTTAACACGGGCTGGCGTTGAAATGAGTTGGGGTTCGGGCTTCGGCCCTGCAGGCGAAGGTTTTTTTCGCATTAATATTGCCACCACAAGAGCGACGCTGCTTGAAGCTTTACAGCGCATTGTGCGTACATTCCCTTATATCCACCAGGAGTAAATCTAATGGAGCAGACCCAAAAACCCAGAGCACCCAGCCTGGCTGAAGCCCTGTTGCCTATTTTTAGTATGGTATTACTGTTGGGCATTGGCTATGCAGCTTTCGATCTTCCCCCTGAGCCTCTGATGATTCTGTCGACAGTGATTGCCGCATTGCTGGTGAAACGTCTTGGCTACCAGTACAACGAGATTTTAACCTCAATTGCGCAAAAAATAGCCAAAACAATGCCTACGCTGCTGATTCTTATTTCCGTGGGATTATTGATTGGTACCTGGATGGCGGGTGGTACGATACCCATGATGGTCTACTACGGTCTTAAAATGATCGACCCTTCAATGTTATATGTTACCGCTCTGCTGGTCACGTCAGTGGTGTCGGTGTGCACTGGCACCTCATGGGGTTCCGCCGGCACTGTCGGTGTTGCCTTTATGGGGGTCGCCATGGGGATGGAAGCGAATCTCGCAGCAACCGCCGGAGCGGTAGTCGCAGGGGCGTATTTTGGTGACAAGCTCTCACCTCTCTCTGGTGATACTAACCTTGCGGCGATGGCCGCGCAGGTAGATCTTTATGAGCATATTGGTCACCTGCTCTATACCACACTACCTTCACTGCTGTTGTCGGCAACCGTGCTGTTAATTTACGGCATGAGTGGCGATCTGGGTAACGCAGCCGTCCCTGAAAAAGTCTCATTGATCATTAATGGCCTGGATGATGTATTTCACTTCAACCTGCTGCTACTGCTGCCGGTTGCCATCGTCTTGTATGGCTCTGTTACCCGGAAACCGACCATCCCGGTGATGCTGCTTTCTGCTCTGGTGGCTGTACTCAATGCGGTATGGATCCAGGGTTTTGCTTTTCATGATGTGATTAAAAGTGCGGTAGATGGCTTCAATGTTGCAATGGTCCCGGATCAAGACGTCAGCCCTTTGCTGAGCAACCTGCTCAATCGTGGTGATATGAACTCGATGATGAGCACGCTGCTAATCTGTTTCTGTGCGCTCTCTTTTGCTGGCACCATGGCGCTCAGTGGGGCTCTGGAAGTGATTGTTCATAACTTACTGAAACTGGTGCATTCAACAGCCAGTATGATCCTTGCGACAATTGCCTGTGGTCTGACAATGATCAATGTCACCTGTAATGGACAAATTTCTATCCTGATCCCGATTGAGATGCTGCGCCATGCTTACATAGAACGCGGATTACATCCGAAAAATCTCAGCCGTACTGTCGAAGACTCGGCAACTATTTTCGAGCCGATTCTGCCCTGGACCGCTGCCGGGGCATATATGGCTGGCACGCTAGGCGTGGCTACTCTCAGTTACCTTCCCTGGGCAGTGCTCTGCTGGAGTGGCATCTTTTTTGCCACCTTGTGGGATTTACTGGCATTGGTATCGCCCGTTTATCCCCTGAAGAGCAAACCCGCCTGGAGGCAGAAAGCAATGAGAAAGCATGAAAACCGCGGCAACGGGTACGCAGTCACTCTCTTCAGGATCTGATGAGATCAACAGGATAGGAGCTAAACAGATAGCCATCAAAGTTGGGATCATCAACGTCAGAGAGCTCAAGCAGACGTAGCTTAACGTTCTCCAGGTGCTGCCACATCGCCGCTTTTGCCGCGACAGGATCTTTTTTTATCATCGCCGCGAGGATCGCCTGATGATCGGTGATCCACGCTTTACGATAATTTTTATCAGTAATGCGCGTATGCAACGTTAACCACATCGGGTTATTCTCCCGCCATGCCCACGACTGCTTCAGCAATTCCACCAGCATGCTGTTATGCGTAGCCTGCGCAATCGTCAGATGAAATTCCCGATCACCGCTCTCATCTTCTCCGGTGGTTAACTCATCCCGTTCCCGCTGTAACGCCTGACGCATATTGGCAATATCCGTCGGCGTCGCCTGCGTGGCGGCAAATTCAGCAATATTACTTTCCAGTAATTGGCGTGCCTGCAATAACTCAAACGGACCCGCGGCGTTCACCGCCTGTGAGTCAGGCAACGCACTCCCACGCAACTGCGGCAGAGTGATAATGTAGATACCGGAACCTTTACGTACCTCAATAATGTTTTCCAGTTCCAGCATAATCAATGCTTCACGCACCACCGCACGGGAAACCTCAAGCTTCTCAGCAATTTCACGCTCAGGAGGCAGTCGGTCACCCACCTGATACTGCATATTGATGATCATTTCGCGCAACGCATTGCCGACTTCCTGATAAGGACGTTTAGGTTCAGTCAACGGTGTCATTGTGATAGCCGTAAAAAAGTGAACATAGCAGAGAAGTGAGTTTATCAGAAATTGGTCGACCAAAAATTCTTTTCACACTACCGGGAGAAAAAAATTCTCGTGCTGTCGAGGCTGCATTTAAAAAAGAAGAGGTAAACAGGGTGACCCGTCTACCTCTCATTCCAAGGTGATCCCCCTCTTAATGTGCTTTACTCAGTGTCATACTGTCTGAGGATACAGGTTTTTCAGTCGTGTTATTGTCCCTGATCAACAACCAGAGTGCCGCCGCCCCTATCAGATCGAATATTGCTAATGCAATAAAGAAAGGACCAAAACCAATGATACTGACGAAGGCACCAATAAATAAGTTAAACAGTAGCTGACCCGACCAGGCACAGGCGCCTGCCATTCCCACGGCAGTAGCCACTTCATTCTTTTTAAACAGATCAGCGCCGAGCGTTGCGGCAACCGTAGATAATAACTGATGAGAGAACCCACCAATACTGATGAGTAAAACAGCCAGATAAGGATTATCAACGATACTGACCAACCCGATGGTCGTCATCAGAATCGCACCAAGCGTAAAAGTGATGCGCCGCGAATTGATAAGCGAGACCCCACGGTCATTGAGAAATTTAGCGACAAAACCGCTCGCCAGACACCCCAGATCCGCCATCAGGAACGGCAACCAGACAAACATCGCTATCTCTTTCAGGCTGAAATTCAGCGTTTCGACAAAGAAAATAGGCACCCAAAAGTTGATCGTCCCCAGTGCGGGATCAGCCAGAAAACGGGCGATTCCGATCCCCCAGAAATTCCGCTGTTTCAGGATATTTTTAACGGAGGTTTTCTCTTTTTTAGTGCTTTCGAGGTGTTTTTCCTGGCCATTTTCGATGTAAGCACGCTCTTCCTCAGAAAGACCTTTCGCATCCTTCGGGTCTTTATAAAAAATGAACCAAATCACGGCAGCAATCAGCGCCATAGCTCCGGCAACCAGGAAGGCAAACTGCCAGCTATGAAACATGATACACCAGGCAATCAGAGGCGGTGCCAGCATGGCGCCAAAAGAGGTCCCCATATTGAAGACCCCGGTGGCAATACCCCGCTCCTTAGCGGGAAACCAGGTTGAAGCGGTTTTTACGCCAGCCGGGATAGCGGATGCTTCACTGAATCCCATAATGCCTCGCATCACCGCCAGCCCCTGCCAGGAACCAGTCAGTGCATGAGCCATCGTGGCACATCCCCAGATCATGGCACAAATGAAGAACCCGAGTTTCAATCCAATGGTATCAATAAAAAAACCCATAATTGGCTGACCAATAGTATAGGCCAGCTGGAAGGCACTGATAACCCAGGAGTACTGCTCTTTGGTAATCCCCAGATCACTCATGATCGTCGGCGCAGCAACACCCAGCGCGGTACGATCAAGATAGTTAATGATGGTAATGAAACACACCAGAATAATCATATGCCATCTGTAATGTTTAATTTTTTTCATACGCAGCCTTCTGAATATTATCCTTTTTTATCACTCTGCTGGTTATGAAGCGTTAACCCGATAAACACGAGGAAAATTGGTTAACCTAATTTAAGAGTGATGCTTCGCTGCTCATTTCCTGCCAGTGAGCGAGCAAAATTCTGCATAAAACAGCCGGGGCATTATGTAATCCATCGCCTGTTTTTATATTGGTCTTCCAGTTAGTGTTTTTTATTGTGATCTGGTTAACCAAAATGGTTAACCAAAATAGGTTTCCCCTCCACAATGTGCCAGTATGGCATCACGAAGATGTATCACTTTGTTGTCATTGGTTTTTTAAGGCACAGCACATCCATCAGATGGTATTAACCACTTCTCTATTTACGCTGCAGACATGAGGTTGAGTATGAAACAGACCTGGCGTTGGTATGGACCCGCAGATCCCGTCACGTTATCGGATATCCGTCAGGCGGGAGCCAGCGGTATTGTCACCGCACTACACCATATTCCCAACGGAGAAATCTGGACTATTGATGAGATTCAGCAGCGTAAGGCACTGATTGAAGCCCATCATCTTGAATGGACAGTCGTCGAGAGCGTACCAATTCATGAAGAGATAAAAACCCACAGTGGTGAGTACGAAAAATGGATCGCCAATTACCAGCAATCGTTACGCAATCTGGCCAGCTGTGGCATCAGGACCGTGTGCTATAACTTTATGCCGGTGCTCGACTGGACGCGCACCGATCTCGATTATGCGCTCCCTGATGGTTCTAAAGCGTTACGCTTTGATCAGATTGCCTTCGCGGTATTCGACATTCATTTACTACAGCGTACCGGGGCAGAGCAGGACTACACAGCAGAAGAACTGGCACAAGCACAGGCCCGTTTTGCGGCCATGTCTGAGGCGGAAAAGCAGAAACTGGTCAATAACATCATCGCCGGCTTACCGGGTGCTGAAGAGGGCTACACCCTCGACCAGTTTCGTGAGCAATTACAGCGCTATGACGGCATCGATAAAGCCGGATTACGCGACAATTTCGCCTGGTTCCTGAAAAAAATCATCCCGGTAGCAGAAGCGTGTGGATTGAAAATGGCGGTCCACCCGGATGATCCGCCACGCCCGATCCTCGGGCTGCCCCGCATTGTCTCAACCATTGAAGATATGCAATGGATTGCGGATACCGTCAACAGTGAAGCGAATGGGTATACCCTCTGTACCGGTTCCTATGGTGTCCGGGCGGATAACGATCTGGTCACCATGTTCAACCGCTTCGCCTCACGCGTCTACTTCCTGCATCTGCGTTCAACACTGCGGGAAGAGAATCCGCGTAGCTTCCATGAAGCCGCACACCTGGCAGGTGATGTCGATATGTATGGCATGGTCTGTGCGATAGCCGCAGAAGAGCAGCGTCGCCACGAGGCGGGAGAAAATGCGCTGATTCCGATGCGTCCCGATCACGGACATCAGATGCTGGATGACCTGAAGAAGAAAACCAACCCAGGGTATTCCGCCCATTGGTCGCCTGAAGGGGCTGGCAGAGCTGCGCGGGCTGGAGATGGCCATTCATCGCGCTCTCTATACCCATTAATTTCATCTTTTTCTCGTAACAGGTGGCGGGTGCTCATCCCGCAACCTGCTTACAGGGAGCCCGTCATGCAAAAAAATATTGTCAACAATGACATCAAAGCGAAACGACCAGCATGGTCAGCATCTCGCCTGACCAGCCGTATGATCCACCTCGGCTGTGGGGCTTTCCACCGCGCCCATCAGGCGTTATATACCCACCACGTACTGGAAAACACTGACAGTGACTGGGGATACTGTGAGGTGAATTTGATCTCCTCTCAGGATGCCGATTTAATCACCGCGCTAAAAGCCCAGTCTCTGCTCTATACCGTGGCCGAAAAAGGTGCCACCGGGACACAACTGAAAATTGTTGGTTCGATGAAAGAGGCGATGCATCCGCTGCTTGATGGTGTGGAAGCCGTGATTGAAAAAATGGCCGCGCCGGAAATCAGCATTGTCTCTCTGACCATTACCGAAAAAGGCTACTGCGCAGATACGGCGACAGAGCAACTGGATATCCATAATCCTCTGATAAAAAAAGATTTAGCCACACCAGACACCCCGGCTTCAGCCATCGGTTATATCACCGCAGCTCTCAAACGCCGCCGTGAACGCCAGCTGCCCGCATTTACCGTACTCTCTTGTGATAACGTGCGTGAAAATGGCCATGTCGCCCGTACGGCAGTGCTGGGATTAGCACAACGTCAGGAGCCGGCGCTGGCGGCATGGATTGCCAAAGAAGTCACTTTCCCCTGCACGATGGTCGACCGTATCGTTCCGGCAGCCACCACAGAAACCCTGGCAGAGATCGCGCAACAACTCGGCACCGAAGACCCCTGTGCCATTGCGTGTGAACCCTTCCGACAGTGGGTAATTGAAGACCATTTTGTTAATGGCCGACCGGCATGGGATCTGGCCGGTGCCCAATTCGTCAGCGATGTTGTTCCTTTTGAGCTGATGAAATTGCGCATGCTCAATGGCAGTCACTCTTTTCTGGCCTATCTTGGTTATCTCGGCGGTTACCCGCACATTGCCGATACCATGACCAATCCGGCCTATCGCCGCGCCGCACGTGCACTGATGCTGGATGAACAAGCTCCGACACTCTCAATGCCAGAAGAGACGGATCTCGTGGCCTATGCCGATAACCTGGTGCAACGCTTTACCAACCCTTCACTGAATCACCTGACCAGCCAAATCGCGATGGATGGCAGCCAGAAACTGCCGCAGAGAATACTGGATCCTCTGGCATGGCATCTGGCCAATGGCAGCGATTATCGTCATCTGGCGTTAGCTATCGCCGGGTGGATGCGCTATGTCAGTGGCGTTGACGAACAGGGAACCGCGTTTGAAGTGCGCGATCCACTGGCTGAGTCCTTCGCAGCCATCTACGCCAGACATGGTTTGTCAATCAGCGTAGTCGATGACTTGCTGGCGATTGAAAGTATCTTTGGCACGCAATTACCCCAACAACCGCAAGTGGTAACCGCAGTCAGGCATGCCTTCCAGCAGCTGCTCGATATCGGTGCCCGGCAAACCGTTGCGGCTTTATCAGAGAGGAGAAACGGATGAAAACCTTTCTGTGCGAAGACTTCCTGTTACACAACGAGCTCGCCCGCCGACTCTATCATGATTATGCAGCAGAAATGCCTGTCTATGATTACCACTGTCACCTCAATCCACAAGAGATCGCTGAAAATCGGCGCTTTGCTAACCTCGGCCAGATCTGGCTGGAGGGAGACCACTACAAATGGCGTGCTATGCGCGCAGCCGGCATAGCGGAAGCGCTGAACACCGGAAAAGAGAGCAGTGATTACGATAAATATCAGGCCTGGGCTAAAACCATACCGTTAACGCTCGGCAATCCGCTTTATCATTGGACACATCTTGAACTCCGCCGCCCCTTCGGTATCACCGGCAGGCTGTTTGGTCCTGAGAGTGCCGAGGCTATCTGGCACCTGGCTAACGAAAAGCTGGCTCAGCCTGAGTTCTCTGCGCGCGGTATTATGCAGCAAATGAACGTACGTATGGTGGGGACAACTGACGATCCCACTGACACGCTCGACTATCATCGACAAATAGCCGCTGATCGCAGTTTTGATATTGCGGTATTACCGAGCTGGCGTCCCGATCGTGCGTTTAAAATCGAGCTCGACGGTTTCAATGACTACATCGTTACACTTGAACAGAGTGCCGACCGCACCATTACCCGCTTCAGTGATTTGCTGGATGCTCTGCACTGCCGACTCGACCATTTTTCCCGACACGGTTGCGTCGCGGCCGATCACGGCATAGAGATTGTGCGTTACGCACCAACTCCGGATGAGGCAACGCTCGACCGTATCCTTCAACAACGCCTGCATGGCAGAAAACCCGATGAGCTGGCTACTGCACAATTCAGCACGGCCTTACTGGTCTGGCTCGGACAGCAGTATGCACACCGTGGCTGGGTGATGCAGTACCACATCGGGGCATTACGCAATAATAATACCCGTATGTTCCACCGCCTCGGTGCAGACAGTGGATTCGATTCGATTGGCGATGCACCCGTCGCCTACCCGCTTTCACGTCTGCTGGATGAGATGGATAAAAACAATGCGCTGCCTCGTACCATCCTCTATTGCCTCAATCCGCGAGACAATGAAGTGCTGGCCACCATGGTCGGTAATTTCCAGGGCAACGGTATCGCCGGAAAAATCCAGTTTGGCTCCGGATGGTGGTTCAACGACCAAAAAGATGGCATGCAGCGTCAGTTAGAACAGTTATCACAACTGGGCTTGCTCAGCCAGTTTATTGGCATGCTAACCGATTCTCGCAGCTTCCTTTCTTATACTCGCCACGAATACTTCCGCCGCATTCTGTGCAATATGCTCGGCTCTCTGGCCGTTCAGGGTGAAATGCCTGCGGATGAACAGTTACTCGGTGAACTGGTACGCAATATCTGTTTCAACAATGCGCAACGCTATTTTTCAGCCGCTAAAGGTGTTGTATGAGCCAGAAACGGATCGGCCTGATAGGCGAATGCATGATTGAACTCAACGGTGAGCCGTTTGGTGAAATGACGCACCGTTACGGTGGCGACGTACTCAACTGCGCTGTGTATCTGGCACGCGCGGCGGCAGGAAAGATTGAGGTTCATTTTGTCTCAGCAATGGGAGGTGACCCTCTGAGTCAGGAGATGATCCGTCGCTGGCAGACCGAAGGCGTGCACACTGACCAGGTATTGATCGACCCGCTTCATCAACCGGGATTGTACCTGATTCAACTGGATACCAAAGGAGAACGCACATTCCTTTACTGGCGCAACAACTCCGCCGCACACCATCTGCTGCACCATCCCCGCTACCCTGAACTGTTGAAACAACTCAGCGGTATGGATGTCATTTTTATCAGTGGCATTACACTGGCGATTTTGTCACCGCAAGACCGCAGAGTGCTTTTACGTGACCTCCGGAGCCTGGCGCAGCAGGGTATTACGATGCTGTTTGACAGTAACTACCGTCCGGCACTCTGGCACTCACCACAAGAGACACGCGACTGCTATCAGGCGATGTATGCACTAACCGATCTGGCACTGGTCACCAACGAAGATGAAGCAGCGTTATGGGGGGACAGTCATGCAGAGGAGACCTTTGAACGTTTGCGTCAGTCCGGGGTAAAACAGGCGATTATCAAAGCGGGTGCAGAAGGGTGTGACTACCGTGATCTGCGTACCACCTCAGCAGTACGGCATATCCCCACAACGCCAGTTCCCTGTGTCATTGATACTACCTCTGCGGGAGATGCCTTCAATGCCGGTTTTCTCGCGGGCTACCTGACGGGCTGCGATACCGATACCGCTGCACGAATGGGGCATCAGCTGGCCGGCGTAGTTATCCGGCATAAAGGAGCCATCATTCCCGATACGGCCATCCGACCAGTCACCGATAGCTTTTTTCAACCCTCACTCATTACAGCACAAGGAACAGAGCATGTCTGAACTCTCACCCCTGATCCGCCGTTTCCGGCAACTAAAAATTGTGCCTGTGATTGCCGTTGAGCAGGCGGAAGATATCATTCCTCTTGGTATCGCCCTCGCCGACAACGGACTGCCGGTCGCCGAAATCACCTTTCGCACCCCCTGTGCGGCAGAGGCTATCAGGCTGTTGCGGGCCGCACGTCCCGATATGCTGGTTGGCGCAGGTACAGTGATCAATCGCAGTCAGGCCGCCGAGGCCCGTGACGCAGGTGCGCAATTTATCGTTTCGCCTGGTCTGAACCCGAATACTGCCCAGGCCTGTCAGGAAATGGGCTTACCTCTGATTCCGGGTATTAATAATCTTGGTGCTATTGAACTGGCACTTGAGTTAGGAATCGATTTCGTCAAGTTCTTTCCCGCTGAAGCCTCCGGCGGCGTCGCGATGATTAAGGCCTTGCTGGCCCCCTATCATCAACTGCAGGTGATGCCAACGGGAGGCATCGGTCTGAAAAATATTCGTGACTATCTGGCAATCCCGCAAATAGTAGCCTGTGGTGGCTCCTGGATGGTTCCGGCTACGCTGATCAATGCGAAAGAGTGGGGTGAAATCGGCAAACTGACCCGTGAAGCCTGCACATTTGTCAGCTAGTTTATTTTTCAACCGTGATGGTGATTTTACCATCACGGGGAAAGAGCCCCTGTCTTTTTATTCACCTTCTTTCCCCTCCATTTACAATAACTCAACTTCTATAACAGATTCTTTTACCTTGCTTTACTTTATGTTTCAGGATCCATTTGGTAACATTTAACCCACATTGAGTGAAAGGGAATTAAAAGTCATTTTCTCTGTAGAAAATTTTGCTTATTGTGGAATGCATGCTATTTTCGTTATTTACGACAATAAAATCTAAATTAAAATTAATAAAACAGAAATTGGCAGATAAATTATCTGTTATGTTTTTAAAGGGAATTAATTACATGGACGCTAAATACAGCTGGCAGCAAGTTGTGCTGCACTGGCTCTCTGCCATTATTATTATATGGGCGACAATCAGTGGCTTTATGATTTTCTTTTTACAGCCTGCTCAGGAAATTAAAGATATCATTGGCTTTTTTAATGTTTCACTCACTACTGTATTTATCCCTTTCTTTATTTAAGAATTTACTATTACTACGCACATGGCAAGCCTCCTGTAGATGAAGGGCAACGCAAGACACAACATATCGCCCATATTGCTCATATAATGCTCTATATCAATATTAGCATCGTACTGGTGACGGGCGTTTTAATGATGGACAGGTCAATCAACGTGTTTCATCTGCTATTGATTCCGGCACCCTTAAGCAATATGGATTGCATTCTCTTTTTCAAGAAATTCCATATGTACTCTTGTGCAACGCTCGGATTACTGGTGTTACTGCATATTCTGGCAGTGATAAAACATCAGTTAAGCGGTCACAGTGTGATGCGCAGAATGTCATTACGTTAATGTGATTATCAGCTCTCTTTACCAGTAAAAACGTTACCCGATTGGTAACGTTTTTACTGGCCTCGCCTTCTCAGACACCACGAGTAGCAATATCACGTCTGTTATGGTCAGGCATCCTTAGTAAATCATCACTTGAGCAGTTACCTGACTGACCATCAGTGAATGAGACATAACCCATCTGCGTCAGCGGGTTGACACAAACAGGCGTTTACTCTGGATTACGCTCTGCGGGCTTGCAGTGCCGCTTTTTGTCGCCCATCGGGATAAAAGTTATCTTCTGCCAGCCAGTCATCATAACTGCTTTTTATCGTTAAAAATTCATGATCCAGCATCGAAAACCACGCGGTATCCCGATTGTGGCCACGTACTACTGCCGACTGACGAAAGAGCCCTTCAATTGTGAAGCCAAATCGCAATGCACTTTGCTTAGAAGGGGTGTTCAGTGCATTACATTTCCACTCGACACGGCGATACCCCGGAGTTTCAAACACCAGTTTCAGCAGCAAATAGACCGCTTCTGTGGCAATGCGAGTGCGCTTTAAGCGTGCGGAAAAGGTCACATAGCCTATCTCAATCACACCATTGTGTTTATCAATACGCATCAGGGCTATCGTGCCCACCGCCTGACCCGTTTCACTGTCGATAATCGCATAATGCCTGGGATCATTACCCGGTGAGATAGCCTGTAAATAGGCAATGAACGCGGCTTTATCCTCAACCGGTTCAGCTGGGTAGGCAAGATAAGTCCAGGCGCTGAAATCGAAAGGATCACAAAAAGCAGTGAACAATGCATCACTGTGTTTATCGATATCCAGTGGCTCTAACTGACAATAACGGCCGCACAATACATCATCACCAGGTAATAGTGCACCCTGCCAGTGTGGCAAAGACGTGCCGACTGGCTGGTTAAATTGATTTTTTTCTACGCTCATTGATTATCCTTCGCTATCAGCCGCATCACCCGATGGGTACCTGCCAATGCGTCATGTCACAGAATGATGAATAAAAAAGATACCATCCCGACGAGAGTAAGGATATGGCAAAGAGAAATCACATCAGGATGCCCCCTCAGAGCCTGTCCTGACAGACACGAAAGGGGGGAGAAAAAATACAGGCTTTTCAGTACCCCATTTCCCCTTCGCGATCCCGGCACGCTTTGGGCGTCACGCCATATCCCTTCTTAAACACCGAATAGAAATAGGGCAGCGACGGATAACCACACATTTGCGAAATTTCATTGATGGGAAGTAAAGTAGAAATGAGTAGTTGCGCGCCCGATCCAGTTTCTCTTCATGAATCACATGATGAATCGTCAGCCCCGTCTCATCCTTAAAGCGCTTTTCAAGGTTGGAACGCGACATGCCGACAGCATCAAGCACCTGCTCAACTTTTATCCCTTTGCAGGCGTGACAACGGATGTAGTGCATAGCCTGAATCACTGCCGGGTCATGCAACGAACGGAAATCAGTCGAACGACGTCCTATCACTTTAACCGGTGGCACGAGGATACGCTGCAAAGGAAGCTTCCGTTGATCAAGCAGTTGATGCAGTAGTTTTGCCGCGCTATACCCCATTTGTCTGGTTCCCTGAACCACAGAAGAGAGAGCCACGCGTGACAGGTAACGGGTTAACTCCTCGTTATCAATCCCGATGATACAGAGCTTTTCCGGTACCGGAATATCCAGGTGCTCACAAACCTGCAACAGATGGCGAGCCCGTGCGTCAGTGACAGCGATGATGCCGGTGTGCGGAGGCAACCTCTGCAGCCAGTCAGCAAGACGATTCTGTGCATATTGCCAGTTCTCCGGGGCGGTTTCGATCCCCTGATAGATCACACCTTGATACTGCTCCGCAGCAACCCGCTGACGAAAAGCGTATTCACGCTCCTGCGCCCAGCGCTTGCCACCATCGGCCGGCAGGCCATAAAATGCAAAACGATTTATCCCTCTCTCTTTCAGATGCATAAACGCTGCCGTGACCAGTGCATTGTTATCGGTAGCGATATAGTGAACCGGAGGATAGTCAGCTTCCCGATGGTACGAGCCACCGACGCCCACCAGCGGCACAGAGATATTGCCAAATAACTGCTCAATATCACTGTCATCAAAATCAGCAATCACACCATCACCAAGCCACTCCGTAATATTGTCGATTCGGCAGCGAAAGTCCTCTTCGATGAAGATATCCCAGTCCGATTGAGATGCCTGTAAATATTCACCGACCCCCTCCACGACCTGCCGATCAAACACTTTATTGGCGTTGAATAACAGCGTGATGCGGTAGCGCTTTTTGAACATGAAAGCATCCTTCATCGGCCCGCTGCTCGCAGTAAGCGTGTTTGCGAGCAGCCAGCAGTTCATCATGTAAGGTGAGGATTATTCTACACGCGACGTTTTGTTGCCGAGTCCATCCATACTGCCAGCAACAAAATGGTGCCTTTAACAATGTACTGCCAGAAAGTCGGCACATCCAGCATACTCATGCCATTATCCAGGGAGGCCATGATAAACGATCCCATCACCGCTCCGGCAGCACTGCCAACGCCCCCTGCCAGGCTGGTTCCACCAATCACACAGGCGGCGATCGCATCCAGTTCCGCGATATTACCCGCCGAAGGCGAACCTGCCCCCAGACGCGAGCTGAGGATCAGCCCGGCACTCGCCACCATCAGTCCGTTAATCGCAAACACGGCAAGTTTAGTGCGCTCAACATTAACCCCGGAGAGACGCGCTGCATCAATATTGCCGCCAATAGCGTAAATACGCCGGCCAAATGCAGTACGGGTTGCCATAAAAACTCCTGCCAGCATCAGTGCCGTCAGGATCAGCACCGGCGTTGGCACACCCCGGTAATCATTCAGCAGGTATATCGCCCCCAGCAACAGAATCGCCATGACACTCTGACGAGTGACATCACCGGTTACCGTTGCCACCGGCAACCCCAGTTGCTGGCGCTTGTTGCGCCGCCGCCACTGCCAGGCAATAAACACCATCAACCCTATCGCCCCAATGCCAAAACCCACCCCACCCGGCAAATAGCTTTGCCCGATCTGCGACATCGCGCTACTGGTCGGTGATACAGTGGTGCCATGGGTAATACCGATCAAAATACCGCGAAAGGCGAGCATGCCTGCCAGAGTGACAATAAATGATGGCACTTTCCGGTAGGCCACCCACCAGCCATTCCAGGCCCCCTACAGCACCCCGGCCCCCAGCGTAACAATGATCGTCAGGGGCAGTGGCCAGCCAAACCAGACATCAAATATGGCAGCCGCCCCGCCGAGTAACCCCATCATCGAGCCGACTGACAGGTCTATTTCGGCGGAGATAATGACAAACACCATGCCAACGGCAAGAATGCCGGTAATCGCCGTCTGACGCAGCAGATTCGAGATATTGCGTGCGCTAAGATACGCGCCTTCAGTGGCAAAGGTGAAGAACAACATAATGACCAAAATGGCCGCCAGTATGACAAACACCTGCATATTGATGCGTTTGAATCCTGAACCGCGTTTTTGTTCCATTGTTGGTGCCATCACTTCAGATTGCGTATTTTTCGACATCAGTTTCACTCCTCAAGGCCGCTTCCATTACCTGCTCCTGGGTCAGAGAACGGTTGACCAGAGACGCTTTAATTTTCCCCTGATGCATCACCACAACCCTGTCGCTTAACCCCAACACTTCTGGTAACTCGGAAGAGACAACAATCACCGCGATCCCTTGCTGTACCAGTTGATTAATTAATTTATAAATTTCCTGTTTCGCACCGATATCAATCCCGCGTGTTGGTTCATCGAGAATAAGAATTCGCGGATTTAACAACAGACATTTTGCCAGAATCTCTTTTTGCTGATTACCACCACTCAGGCGGCCAATGGCCAGATCAGGCGAAGAGGTTTTAACCCGTAAGCGCGCCAGTGATTGCTGGATAGTCAGTTGCTCGCGGGCATCATCCAGCACCGTCAGCACACCACTGAAATCATCCAGCGCCGCCAGCGTCATATTGGCGCCCACCCCCATGATTGGCACAATACCGTCACGTTTACGATCTTCAGGTACCATTGCAATACCCTGCTGCATCGCCTGACGACAATCGGTTATCTGCACCCTTTGACCGTCAATCATGATGGTGCCTTCCCAGCGCCCTGCATACGCACCGAATAAACATTGCATGGTTTCACTGCGTCCTGAGCCTACCAACCCGGCGATACCTAAGATTTCCCCCCGCCGCAATGTGAAAGAGACATAATCCACGCGACGAATATGGCGATTAATCGGATGCCAGGCGGTCAAGTGCTCTACCTGCAGAATCACCTCACCAACCGTATGTGCCGCCTGAGGGTAAAGCTCGGTCAGTTCACGCCCGACCATCATGGCGATGATATCCTCCTCACTCATGCCTGCGGCAGCACGTGTGCCGATATGCTGGCCGTCTCGGATAACGCAAATGAAATCAGAAATAGCTTTCACTTCATTGAGTTTGTGTGAGATGTAGATACAAGCGATACCGTGATGACGCAGGTCATCAATAATCTCCAGTAACGTGGCCGTTTCACTTTCAGTCAGTGACGCGGTGGGCTCATCAAGCACCAGCAGACGCACCTGTTTGTTAAGCGCTTTGGCAATCTCAACCAGTTGCTGCTGCCCCAGCCCGAGTTCACCAACACGGGTCGTCGGGTCGACGTCTAATTTTACCTGTGCCAGCATGCGCTGTCAGCGCAGGTACATATTGTCATCATCCATCAGCCCCCAGCGGCCCCATTCATTACCGAGAAACATATTTTCCAGTACTGTCATCTCTTTAACTAAGGCCAGCTCCTGATGAATAATCGCTATTCCTTTCTGTTCGGTATCACGAATGGTTTTTGCTGTGATTATTTCGCCAGCAAAAGAAATTTCGCCCTAATAACTGCCATGCGGATATATTCCGCACAGCACTTTCATTAAGGTTGATTTTCCTGAACCATTTTCACCGCAAAGTGATAACACCTGTCCACTGTCTATTTCGAGACTGACATTATCAACCGCTTTCACAACACCAAATTGTTTAGTGATATTTCTAATTTCTAACAGGCAGGGCATTATTCACTCCCTCCATGCAACATTATCAGGAATTAATTAATATCTTCTTTTTTATGAAAACCATCAGCAATAATGGTGCTGTCAATATTGTATTTATCCACCGAGACAGGTGTTAATAACCAGGATTCGACATTTTTACGGCCATTATTTAATTGTCCATTCGATTTTGGTTTTTCACCCCGGCCTAATTGCACAGCAATATCTGCTGCTTCATCCGCCAGCTTACTGATAGGCTTATACACTGTCATGGTTTGCGTTCCGGCGACAATACGCTTTACTGCCGCCAGATCCGCATCCTGACCGGATATCGCGACTTTACCCGCCAGTCCTTGTGCCGCCAGTGCCTGAATAGCCCCTCCTGCGGTGGCATCATTTGATGCCACCACCGCATCGATGTGATTGTTGTTTGCAGTAAGGGCATTCTCCATAATCTTCAGTGCATTTTCTGGTAACCATCCATCTACCCACTGGTCACCCACTACCTTCACTTTTCCACTGTCGATTAATGGCTTGAGTACGGTCATTTGCCCTTGACGAAACAGCCTGGCGTTATTATCGACTGGCGAGCCGCCCATCAGAAAATAGTTACCTGCTGGCACCTGCGCAACCAGACTTTGCGCCTGCATCTCGCCTACTTTTTCGTTATCAAACGAGATATAAAAATCTATCTCTGCATCATTGATCATACGCTCATAAGCGAGCACTTTAATGCCTTCGCGTTTCGCTTCACTGATGACATTACTCAACACCTGACCGTTATAGGGAATGATCACCAGTACATCGACACCGCGGTTGATCATATTTTCAATCTGCGCCATCTGGGTCTCTTCGTTACCATTCGCCGACTGTACAAAAACACTCGCCCCGAGGGATTCAGCTTTTTTTACGCAAATATCGCGATCTTTTTGCCAGCGCTCTAAACGTAAATCATCTATTGCCATACCGATTTTAACTTCTTTGCTGTACCCTGGTTGGGTGGCTAACAACATGACTGTACACACAGAAAGCAGAAGTGGTTTTAATTTCATTTTTATCACCCTGTTAATGTAGTGGGGAAATAGTTATCAGAATGTTTTCTGATTAGCTGAGAAGAAAATCAGAAAGTATTATCCATCACCAAACTTCCAGCGAATTGTTATCATTTCCATTCTTTTCGGCAATTATAGATTTTTACCAGAGGGTTATGTTTTTTAGTTTAATATCTGTTTTATGATGGTGATCATGTTTTATATCGAGCTGAGTGACAGGTCTTTATTAAAAATTAATTCACGAAGTGCATATTATGGGATCCAGCTCACATTAAGTAATTCTGTTAATTTAAGTGTGAAATAACGTAATTGAGCATTTGCTGCGTTCCTTTAAAGATACTGATATCCCGCATCCTATACGCCGGGCGTCATTACCAAGGAGCCATATAATGCAAGCCTACTTTGATCAACTTGAGCAGATCCGTTACGAAGGTACCACCAGCAGTAATCCGTTAGCATTTCACTATTACAATCCGGATGAAATTATTCTTGGCAAACGCATGGAAGATCACCTGCGCTTTGCTGCCTGTTACTGGCATACATTCTGCTGGAATGGTACAGACATGTTTGGCATCGGTGCCTTTGACCGGCCCTGGCAACAAGCAGGGGATGCACTGACGCTGGCAAAACGTAAAGCCAATGTCGCATTTGAGTTTTTCAATAAGCTCAATGTGCCTTTTTACTGCTTTCACGATATTGATGTCTCACCGGAGGGAAACTCTCTTAAGGAGTATCTGAATAATTTCGCCGTGATGACCGATATTCTGGCCGAAAAACAGCAAAGTAGCGGAGTAAAACTGTTATGGGGAACAGCTAATTGCTTTACTCACCCACGTTACGGTGCGGGTGCCGCGACCAACCCGGATCCCGAAGTATTCGGCTGGACCGCCACTCAGGTTTGTGCGGCAATGGCGGCTACCCATCGTCTGGGAGGCGAAAACTATGTCTTATGGGGCGGACGCGAAGGCTATGAAACACTGCTGAACACCGATTTGCGCCAGGAACGTGAACAGCTGGGTCGCTTTATGCAGATGGTGGTGGAACATAAACATAAAACAGGCTTCCGCGGGGCTCTGCTGATTGAACCCAAACCGCAGGAACCGGCCAAACACCAGTACGATTACGATGTTGCTACGGTGTATGGCTTTTTGAGTCAGTTCGGGCTGGAAAAAGAGATTAAGGTGAATATTGAAGCAAACCACGCTACCCTTGCCGGCCACGCTTTCCACCATGAAATCGCCACCGCCATTGCACTGGGAATTTTCGGATCCGTGGATGCTAACCGTGGCGATCCACAATTAGGCTGGGACACCGATCAATTTCCGAACAGTGTTGAAGAGAACGCTCTGGTGATGTTTGAAATTCTTAAAGCCGGAGGTTTCACCACTGGCGGCCTGAATTTTGATTCCAAAGTACGACGTCAGAGCACAGATAAATATGACCTTTTTTATGGTCATGTCGGAGCAATGGATACCATGGCACTGTCACTGAGAATAGCGGCAAAAATGGTAGAAGCTGGCGAATTGCAACAGGAAGAGGCACAACGCTATGCTGGCTGGAACAGTGAGCTGGGTCAGCAAATATTGCAAGGCAAACTGTCCCTTGATGCCCTCGCCCGTTACACTGAACAGCACGCACTGGCACCACAACATCGCAGCGGACACCAGGAAAAACTGGAAAATCTGGTGAACCGCTACCTGTTCGGCTAACCTTCTGCGGCGTAGCGGCTCTGCCTGCTACGCTTTCAAGGACTCATGCTTATGTACATTGGAATTGATCTCGGCACGTCCGGCGTAAAAGTGATTTTATCTGGTGAGCAAGGTCAGGTACTCGCCAGCCACAGCGAAGCACTCACCATTTCACGCCCTCAGCCCCTCTGGTCTGAACAGTCGCCTGAAGCGTGGTGGCAGGCTACTGATCAGGCGATGCTGGCGCTGGCCTCACAACATGACCTGCAAAACGTGAAGGCCATCGGCCTGACCGGGCAAATGCATGGCGCGACCCTGCTGGATAAACACCACAACGTGCTGCGTCCGGCCATCTTATGGAATGACGGGCGCAGTTTTGCCGAGTGCAAAGCGCTGGAAGAGGCTGTACCGGATTCACGTACAATCACCGGTAATCTGATGATGCCGGGTTTCACTGCGCCGAAACTGTTATGGGTAAAAAATCATGAGCCAGAGATTTTTCGGCAGACAGACAAAGTGTTGTTACCCAAAGATTATCTGCGCTGGCGTATCACCGGCGAATTCACCAGTGATATGTCCGATGCATCCAGCACACTGTGGCTTGATGTAGCGCGGCGCGACTGGAGTGAGGTGATGCTGGCCGCCTGCGGTTTAACCCGCGAACAGATGCCCTCGTTATTTGAAGGCAACCAGATAACCGGTCAGGTTGAAAGCACACTCGCCTCACGTTGGGGGATTCGTCCGGTGCCGGTGATTGCTGGTGGCGGTGATAACGCCGCAGGGGCGATAGGTGTCGGAATGTTTCAGGCCGGTCAGGCCATGCTGTCACTCGGTACATCCGGCGTCTATTTTGCAGTCAGTTACGGCTTTCTTTGTAATCCGTCACGAGCAGTACACAGTTTTTGTCATGCACTGCCTGAAACATGGCATCTGATGTCTGTCACCTTAAGTGCCGCATCCTGCCTCGACTGGGCCAGTCAGTTAACCAATATTGACAGCGTTGCCGACTTACTACACACAGCCGAACATGCCACACCCTCTGGCATACCGCTCTGGTTTCTGCCTTATTTTTCTGGTGAGCGAACGCCACATAATAACCCCAATGCCAAAGGGGCCTTCTGGGGGTTCTCACACCAGCATAACTCAGGCCATCTGGCCCGGGCAGTGCTTGAAGGGGTAGGCTATGCGCTGGCCGACGGCATGGATGCTCTGCATGCCAGCGGCCTGCACCCCTCATCAATTACGCTGATTGGCGGCGGCGCCCGCAGTGCCTACTGGCGGCAAATGCTGGCTGATATCAGCGGCCAGCGACTGGAATACCGCACGGGTGGTGATGTAGGGCCGGCACTGGGCGCAGCACGACTGGCACAAATTGCTCTCAATCCACAATGCCCACTCGCTGAACTGTTGCCTGAACTGCCGCTGGAACAGGTGCATGAACCCTCGCCGGCACGCCACCAGCACTATAGTGAGCAGCGGGCCACCTTCAGAGAGCTTTATCGCTGTTTGTTACCACTGGCATAACCACATCGGATCACGCCTGACTTGTCAGGCGTGATCCGGCGACAACGGGCTAATTGTCAGAGTCAGAAACTCCCGCGCTTTTACACAGGCATCGTCATGATCAGATGCGAGGGTCTTCGGGAATGGCATCATTTTTTGCAGTTTGGGAAACAGTGCGCTCAGTTCGCTACGTAATGCTTCATCATTGGTCAAATAAACATACCCGGCACACCAGTCACGCAATGCGTTTTTATGCTGTTTCATCCAGCGTGCAGAGTGTTTTTCATCCTCGTGAGGTTCACGTTCGTGACCGTGACTGGCGGGAAGCCAGACAAAAACAACCCGTTGTCGCTGTGAAAGAAAATCGCTCAGCCCATTCAACAATCGAGTGGTTCTGTCAGGCATACCAAGCGGTGGAAAGCGAATAAAAATAATCGGCCAATGCGTGATATCAAAAATCTCACTGTCTGGCAGGGTGCCAGCGTAAAGGTTATTCTGACTCATTATTTTTCTCTTCTCCATTCACTGCACTGCGCAGTAATATTGCCATCATCAGTAGCGCCAGTGCGCCGCCTAAGTAAAACAGTGGCCAGCTGATTAAGCTCACCAACTGCGCAAAAACAATCGTGGTTAGCGTACTGGCAAACCGCCCGACACCATAAAACGTGGCGTAGTCTGTCGCAGGCTGTTTGCCCTGCGACCAGCCGAGAATTCTGGCGCTGAGTACAACATAAATGCCACTCACCGCAGCACCAATGATTACCGCACCACACAATGCCACCTCGGGTTGTCGCAGCATATAGCCTGCCGCCATTGCCAGTAACGCAAGCACGCCGACTACAGTAAAAAACCAAATCACTGCAGGCAAACCATAACGTTGCATAAGAGGCGGCGATATTACGGCAGTGATCAGCATGGTGAGCGGTCCTAAGCTGCCGACGACCCAACCGATGGTCGCCATCGGCACCTGCAAGTCGAGTAACATCAGCCGGTTTAACGCAGAAAGCGGAAAGATCACGCAGCACGCCAGCGTCAACAATATCAATCGATTGCGCTGCGCCGGAGTGGTGAGTAAATAACGCAAGCTTGCCCGCTGACCCGGTGTTTCAGAAGCGGAGTCGCGAGGGCTTCTGACGCTAGTTAAACACCAGAGCGGAATAACGAAGAGCAACAGACAACAGGCGTAACCGAGCAGCAGCATCGTCCAGCCAAGTGAGTCAAACAGTGCTACAAATGCCCCTCCGCCAAGAATCGCACCGATTGCCAGCGCACCCAATTGGCCTGCAGCAGCACGGGGACGCCAGGCCGCATTGATCCGTTCAACCACCAGAGCATCTAACGCGATATCCATGGTTGCCATCGCTATCGCCATAAACAGCCCGATAGCAAACAACACACCCTGATGAGCCCCCTGCTTCAACGCAGCAGCTACCGCTGCCAGCGCAGAGAACACTTGTAAAGGAATTATCCATCCGAGTTCGGCTGACCAAAATGGCAGACGCCAGCGATCCACCAGCGGCGACCACAAAAATGAGATGCCGAAGGGTAAATAGAGAAGATACAACCAGCCCGCACCACCCAGGCTCATGCCCCGATCGCGCATGACGGTAGGCAATCCTCCCTGAATAAGCCCCATTGTCATACCAAAACCGACATAGAGCAGCGAGACAGCCAGCAAAATAGCTAACTGACCATCAGAACGGAAAATCCTGCGCTGATGACTTTTTTGACTGTAGATCATCCGTTTCACCAGCGATAGTTAACCGAAAGATTCACCACCCGCTCATTACCATAGTTGCAGAAATTGTTAGAGAGGCATGTTACGTAGGTTTTATCCAACAGATTGTTAGCGCTTAAACGTGCATTCAGCCCCTTGAGCCGGGTAAACCGCTGACCAAAATCGTAACCCATCGCGGCATCAAACACGGTATACCCAGGGACATCCAGACGTTTAGCCTGACTGGTGTAGACATTGGGTGAGTAACCGCCAACCGTGTCACCCACATAGCGTCCACCACTCCCGACATTCACCCCCTGCAATAAGCCGTGATGGAAGGTGTAATCAGCCCACAATGATGCCGTATAATCAGGGATGCCTATCGGCCGTTGTCCTCTGTCGGCACCCAATCCTTTCGTCACTTCCGCCCTGGTATAGGTAAATGCACCCGTCAGATTAATCGCGTCGGTGATTGCCATTTTGCTTTCAAACTCAAGACCCCGCGAACGCTGCTCCCCGGTCTGATAAGAGGTATAAGGGTTAGCATAAGTCACTACATCATTCTGAGTAATATCGAACCACGCCAGTGTGAACAGCGCCTTTAAACCCACAGGCTGATACTTCACCCCCACTTCACGTTGCTGCGCGGTGGTGGGTTTAAACGCCACCCCTTTGCTGTCACTGCCCGTGACCGGCAGAAACGAAGTGGAATAGCTGAGATAAGGAGCAATTCCGCTATCAAAATTGTAAATCAGTCCTATTTTGCCACTGAGCGCTTCATCATCCTGCACACTGCGCGAGCTGTTCAGTGCATTGTCTGTTCGGGTGCGTGCGCTGTCGAAACGCGCACCAGTCAACAGTGTCCAGTTATCGAGATCAATCTGATCCTGTAGATAGAAACCCGACTGGGAGATATGCTGTTTCTGGTCAGTGATCCGTGCAAGTTTCAAGTTAGAGGCTACGCCATAGACCGGGTTGAGATAGTCGATAGAGGGGGCCGAGCCATAATCACGACGCTGTTGCCATGATGAATCCTGATAATCAAAACCGGCTATCGCTGTATGAAGAAAGCGTCCTGTATCAAATTCGGCCTGCAACTGCAGATCGGAGGTCACACCACGCAATGTCTCATCGGTGCCCAACGCATAACGGGAAATGGTGTGTCCATCCGCTGCCAGAGAGGCACTGCCGACACTTTTGGTGACAGCACTAAGATCGAGATAACGCAGGTTATGACGTACCGTCCAGGTGTCATTGAAACGATGTTCAAACTGATAACCGGCCGTGGTTTGTTTACGATTGAACTCATCGTACTTGGGGTCACCATCATTAAAGTTACGCGGAATCTGTCCGGCAGGGCTCGACCAGAGGCTACCTACCGTTGGTAAGATGCCATAATAGCCGCCTTCAGGATCGTGCTGATAGCTCAGATTCAGGGTAAGCGAAGTATCCGCATCAGGGATCCAGCTCAATGAGGGAGCAAGGTAGAAACGCTCCTCTTTGGTGTTGACTACCTGCGTTTCAGACTTCCGACCCAGCGCCACCAGCCGATATAATAAGGTGTTATCGTCAGTCAGTGGTCCGGTAGAATCAATCCCCAATTGCCGACGATTATGACTACCATAAAGCAGTTCTACCGCATGTTGCGGAGTGGCTGAAGGCGTTTTTGATACCGCATTCACCAGCCCGCCAGGATTCACACCACCATAAAGTGTCGAGGATGGTCCTTTTAAAAACTCAATACGTTCGATAGCAAAGGTTTCAATCTGTGGGATGGCATACCCCCCGCCACGTAACAGACGCAGGCCGTCCAGATACTGATTGCTATCAACCGGTGAGCCAAAACCTCGGATATAAGGTAAATCATAGCGTGATGCAGACCCGCGCACCTCTGCTGCAACCCCGGCAGAATAGCGCAATGCCTGCGTCAGACTCTGCGCCCCCTGCGCCTCTGCCTGAGCGCGGGTGACCACACTCACTGACTGAGGCGTTTTCATCAAAGAGGTTGTGGTTTTAGTGGCGCCACTACTTTTCGTAGCAACATAATCTGCTGTGCCTGCGGCCCTGTCGCCTGTTGTGGCAACAATCTCCATGGTATTGGCACCACTACTGACACCAGGCTGGGCAGGTAAGAGGTAAATCTCGACTGTATTGTCATTACTAAAACGGTAACCGAGGCCGGTTGAGCGTAATAACAGCGTCAATGCCTGTTCGACACTCATTTTTCCGTTTACCGGATTACCGATGACTTGATTCGCTTTATCTTCACGAAAAACCACAGAAAACCCGGCAATACCACCAATTTCATTTACCGACTGACTTACCGGATGTGCCGGAATAGCAAAACTAAATTGTTGCGTCTGATGCAGCGAGGTCTCCGCCTGTGCTACCCCTGATATGCCTGCTCCGGCCAGCAATAGTGATGCTAACGTATAGCATGCACAACCAGCGCTTTTATGGTTCATTAACGTGCCTCTTCTCTTGTTCGATAATCGCAATTAAACAAAAATACAACTTATTCTCATTTTCACTACGATCACGAACCAACAAGCCAAACACTGAACCAAAAAAATGATTTTTCAGTAAAAAAAAATTAACCCACTGTAAAAAAACAATTTTTATCTGATGACGATCAGATAATCTGTCACTTTATACATGCTAAATCCGATACTGGCCTGGAGCGAATCCAGCGCCTTATCAGGCTCAGCGAGAGAAAAACTGCCCGTTACCTGCTGATCGGCCAGAGAAGAAGAAGTAATGAGGATTCGACCAGTACGATAACGCTCCACCTCACGCACCACATCCCCAAGACGTGCACGATAAAATATATAGCGCCCGTCACGCCAGGCCAGTGCATCCTGAAGATTCACTACAGAAGGAACACTCACTCCCTGTGGCGTGAACCTCACCTGCTGACCGGGTTTGATCAGGGTTGGCTGCGACTGCCCCTTACTGGTGACAGCAACACTACCACGCGCCAGTGTCACCAGCGTGGCGCTATCCTGCAGTCGTACATCAAATTGAGTCCCCAACACCCGCACACTGCCCGCCTCAGTTTCCACCACAAACGGTGTCGCTGAAGGAATAACATCGAACCATGCAGCGCCACGCAGCAGATGAATCCGCCGGATGCCATCTTTGAAATCAACCGACAATGCACTGCCAGCATCCAGCAACGCTGTTGAGCCATCGGCCAGTACCAACGATCGGCGTACCCCTTTCCCGGCAATCTCGTCAGCAGAAAAATTTTGTATCCAGGCGGGATTCTGCAGCCAGACTCCCACCGTTATTGCCATTAAAAAACACACCGCACTCAGTGACGTCACACGACGACGCCTGAGCATACGGAGCCGATTGTTATCCATGGCGGAGAGGTAACCCGACAGCATTTCTGCTTCTTATTTCGCCAGCTGCTCTCCTGGCACCGCGGTCTGCTGCCAGACAGCAGCAATAGCCAGCCAGGCCTCTTCATGTGCCGGATGCAGTTGACGCCATCGCTCACAGGCGGCCCGCTGACGACGAGAGGGGGAGTCCTGCATGGCAAGGAACTAGTGCCGTGCTTCAGCACGGATCCCGGCATTCAATAAATGTTCATTCTTCTGCATGCTTCGTTCCCTCGCTGGCGTGTGCCTCACAGGCCGCTACGGCGCGAGCCATATGTCTGGCAACCGCCCGCGATGATATATTCATTACAGCGGCTATCTCGGAAAAGCTACGTCCGTGAACCCGGTTAAGCAGGAAAATATGCCGTGTTTTCTGCGGCAGAGAGGCCAGCACATCATCAATGTGCTGGATATTTTGACGGGATGAGACAATCTCTTCCGGCAAAACACTCGGTTCCAAGCCGGGATCCTGCAAGGCCTCCTGCAGATAATGCTCACGTGTTTTTTCAGAACGCAGATGATCGAGAGCCGCATTACGCGCACAGCGACTCAGATAAGCACCAGAATCCCCTTTCCACTCAATGGCTTTCTCCCACAGGCGCAAAAATATATCCTGCACCAGATCACGCGCCGTACTATGGCAGCCCACTTTGCGGCAGATCTGTCTCTCCAGACGTTTATGCTCTGTCAGATACAACGCTGTCAGATCCTTGTCTTTTTCAGCCATCAACGCGATTCCAGGGGTAAAAACTACCGAAACACACAATAACCTCGGCCAACAGTCTGTGCAGCTGATCTGTTGGCCGGAAATTATTACTCAGGACTGACAAGAATGCCAGAGCGCAAGGAGAAACAGAACAGCCGTTGTTAAGAAGGGTATCGCCATCAGTTGCAGAGTAGCTCAACCCTCTGCCGATAACATCGAACAGCCAGGTTTCTTTTTATCCGGATTATCCGGAAGGGAAGCTATAACCCTTCACACCAGTAAAATAGCACCTGATTTTATCCACGCGGTGACATAAATTCCACCAGAGAAAATACCACCTTCCCGTCAGTTATGACGTGAATATCTATTACGCAGTTTAGTATTTTCTGTTAATAACAAAATAATCGCTTACCGATAGATTTCTTCCACGCCATGCAGTAAATCATTTCCTGTTGTTGACAGAATTTTAAATGAAGTGGCACCCTGCTCATCGGCTTTGCGTGACAGTTCATTTGATAACTCATCCAGCGTGTAAGCATTATCGGCAGAAACAACCCCCAGTTTATTTTTTCCGTGTGCTTCATCAACCAGTTGGGCTGCAGATACACTGCTGACTGAAATAAAACTTAATAACAGTGTCGATATAAGTAATAGCTTCATATTAAATACCTCTTTTAAATTAAAATCAGAGTCTATCCCGACAGGCGTGACCAGCTTAAACACGCAAAGCGTGGAGTAACCGACGCATACACAAATTACGTGTAAATTTCGAGCGCAGCCCTGGTTCAAAATTACAACCAGAGAAGACCTGATGAAATAGACGCTTAATATCAGGGACACTATTTCCCCGCTGTACTCAGTAAATATACTGATTTCAGCTGTCAGAATACTGACCGCCATATAACAATGTTGTCAGATTGAATAAATTAAGGGTTGTCTTTGAAAGGATAATTTACAGTCTTACAGAGTGCCACGGCAGGAGTAACCTATTTGAATACAAGAAAAAGCAGATAATCCGCAACGTACACCAAATACGTCAAAACCTCGCACACCGACCTGATTCAAAAAGGCAACTCAATAACCTGAGGGGACAGGCTGCCGGAGGTATCGTGATAACAGAGTGACCGGCGATAACAGGGTCCGAATGCCATCACCTCACTCTGCCACACGCCTGATATCCGGTTCAGAAAAGTGAATTGTCGTTTCTGTCGCCGGATTAGCCGTAACTAATGGTGGATCCGCCTGCATAGCCAGGGTAAGACCAAAGGTATTTATGCCATTTTCACTCCGGGCAAACACCTCACCCCGGTGCATAATCGCCACCGCTCGCACTATCGATAAACCCAGCCCATGGCGATTTTGGCTCCCTTCTCTGGCACTATCAACACGATAAAAACGCTCAAAAAGCCGGTGTAAATGTTCCGGTGCAATAGCATCACCTGCATTCGACACTTCAATACAGGCTTGCTTATCTTTTTCATACAAGCGCACAGTCACACAGCTGGCAGAGGGGGAATGGCGTGCACTATTTTCGAGTAAATTAGCCAGTGAACGGTGAAACAGTCGCCGGTCGATATGCGCGGTAACATCACCCTCCACTTTCAGCACCAGCTGTTTTTCAGCAAACGAAGGCTCAACATATTCAGCCGTTTTGAACGTTTCCTGACGCAGGGATGTTTGCGTCAGCTGAGAGGCATGCTCACCGGCATGCGCATGAGAAAGAAAAAGCATATCATTGACTATCGACGTCATACGCTCAAGCTCCTCCAGATTAGACGCCAATAGCTCTTCCAGTTCATCGGACGAACGCCGGCGTGATAGTCCCAGCTGAGTTTGCCCAATCAGGTTGGTCAGAGGAGTACGAAGTTCGTGAGCGACATCAGCATTGAAACTATCAAGTTGTCGACAGGCGATTTCCTGGCGCTCCAGCACACCGTTAAATGATAAAGCGAGTTGTTGTAACTCTTCGGGTAATGCGGCGGTATTAAGCCGTTGTCGATGATCGCCAGGCGCCAGTTTTTGCGCTTGTAGACTCAGCGTTCTCAGCGGACGCAGGCCAATCCTTGCCACCACATAGCCCAACAGCGCGACCATAAAGACACCCAGTGCGGTAATAACCAGCAACGTGCGTGCGAACGCATTGAGCGTGCCCATATAGGGTGTTGAATCAATGGCAACCACATAGCGTACTGCCGGCCTTTCCCCATTGGCCGGAACAGTTTTCACTAACAAAAAAAGAGAACATGCCTGCGCTGCCGCCCCTGGTACTTTATTAAATCCTTCCTGCAACGCGCTCCAGTGAATACCGACTGGCGCAGCGCCACCCATATTAAAATGAGGATTATCACTCACAATCCAGTAATGAACCCGCTCACCCTCAGAATTGGTTAGTGAGGTGAATTTATTCGCCAGTGTTGACCAACCGTCGATGGAGGTGCGTGCTGTGATCCACGGATTCATCAATGACGCCCGAAATTGCAGTTCGTTATGCATCTGTTTTTGCAGTGAATCATGAAGCGAGCTTCTCAGCAGGACGCCTGTCACTGTTACAATCAGCAGCGCGGATAATGCAAACATCAGTGCCAGATGAAGTGAGATAGCGCGTTTAAACATGCTTATATCCCCTTTTCTGATTCATTGCGAAGTTCGAGAACATACCCCATACCGCGCACGGTATGCAGCAACTTTACCTCAAACGGTGCATCAACTTTGGCACGTAAACGCTTAATGGCCACTTCAACCACATTCGCATCGCTGTCAAAATTCATATCCCAGACTTGCTCGGCAATCATCATTTTTGACATGATCTCGCCCTGATGCCGCGCAAGCAGACTCAGCAAGGAGAACTCTTTGGCGGTCAAATCCAGCCGTACCCCATCACGGAAGACCCGGCGAGCCAGTAGATCGAGATGCAGATCATGAAGTTGCAATTGAGTAATGTCTGCACCATCGGCAGATCGTCGCCTTACCAGTGCCTGAATACGAGCCACCAGCTCAATCAGCGAAAAAGGCTTGGGAAGGTAATCATCTGCACCAAGGCGCAGCCCTTTAACACGCTCATCCACCGAACCGCGGGCAGATAACATCAAAACCGGGGTTTGTTTAGTTGCGCGCACACCTTCGAGTACCTGATAACCATCCAGTCCTGGTAACATAACATCAAGAATTATCGCATCGTAAGCAAACTCAAGCGCGTAATGAAGACCTTCTGCTCCGTCGGCAGAGACATCGACGGTAAAACCACACTCACTCAATGCACGACTGAGGTAACTTGATGTTTTTTCTTCATCTTCGACTAATAAAAAACGCATAACAAAACTTCCTTTTAACCTTCTAGTGGTGCTTCAACATCTGAGTAAGCCTGTACGGCATCCGGCAGTCGTTGTCCACGCAGGGTGATGGCATCAAGCTTACGGGTCAGAGTCACCATTTCTGACGGAGTCAGTATAACCTCTGTAGCAGCAGTATTTTGTAACATATGCTCGATGTTTGTCGTGCCGGGGATCGGCACTCTCCAGGGGTTACGTGCCAGCAGCCATGCCCGCCCCGGCTGCCAGTAATTTACGTCGTTCTGGCATCAGAAGCTGTTTTTTATTTTCCACTGTCCGCTCCGTGATCAAATAATTGAAGCTACCTCTCATTTAATTGACACTATTCTGCTACCCGATTGCCAACAGAAAGCTGACAATTACCTGACACCGCTGTCAGAAAGCATTTTCTCTGATCACTTTCTGATGCAAATATTATTTCCTGTTCACCATACTGGCAGCGGTTTATCCTTAACCTGAGCCTGCATCTTCAATTTTCATGGCCTGTTTCATCAGGCTGATGACAAAAAGAGCCCCCTGTTCCCTGCCTGTAAGTGTAAGAACGCCATCCACATCGGCCATTCAAATGCTCTCGCCGAAAGTAATTGGCGAGAGCATTTTAGGCGGACTGAATGGGGAACCTACGAGTGGGAATCATGGGAGGTTTACTCAGCGCAGACCGCGTGCCCACCGCGCAAGGGATGACGCTGGGCGTCAGGCCCAATACCGTCAGCTTTGAGCCTTTCCACGATCAAACTTCATCAACCTCCCGGTCTCTGAGAGTCTGCGCTCCCATTCATTGTTTATTGGCCTTATCCGTATTTGTAGAAACCGCTTTCCGTATATAAGGTTCAAGTAGCCTGGCGACAGCTGCAAACACCGGAACCACGACAGAATTGCCAAACTGACGATATGACTGGGTGTCAGAAACAGGAATACGGAAGGGTTTACCCTCAGGCTTTTCAAAGCCCATAAGACGCGCACACTCCCGTGGGGTCAGTCGGCGTGGGCGACGAGCCTGATTTTCCTCTTCCATGAAGTTCACTTCACCCTTAATCTGATCCCAGCCTCGGTTGATAAGAATTTCAGATCCATCTTTATGATAGCGGGCAGAAAGTGTGCGGGTTATGCTTGCTTTATTTTCAGGGTCAATCAGACCATAACCAAATCCATTGCCTTTCGCTGCGTGCTTTTTGGCGTAATTATAGAGATATTGCCACAATTTTGGCGTCAGAATATATTTGCTATTAACATCAGGTTCCAGCAGTTCGCCAAACTCTGCACGTTGTTCCGGATAAAACTGGCTAATATCACGTAATGTGAAACCTTGGTGGATATTAAGGTCGCGACGAAAACCGACCAACACAATACGTTCACGATGTTGTGGCAGGAAATGTTTCCCATTGATCACCTTAGGATCATCTTTCCCTATTTCAACGGCGTCTGCGACTTCATAACCCAGCTCGCCCAGGGTTTCCATAATCACTTTAAAGGTTTTACCCTTATCATGACTTTTCAAATTTTTAACGTTTTCCAGCACAAAAATGGCGGGTTGTTTGGCCCGAATGATGCGAGCTACATCAAAAAAGAGCGTTCCCTGAGCCTCACATTCAAAACCGTGCGCGCGGCCTAACGCGTTTTTTTTGCTTACCCCTGCAAGACTGAAAGGCTGGCAGGGAAACCCCGCCAGCAGAACATCATGGTCGGGTACCTGATGATCAATATAAGCATAAGCATCACGCTCCGGGACTTCCGGTTTGTTACTGAGCGTGACCTCCCTGATATCAGAATTAAACCTGTGCGCCTGTTCATCATTAAACCAGTTAGCTTTATAGGTACGTACGGCCTGTTTATTCCACTCACTGGTAAAGACACACTGACCACCAATAGCTTCAAAGCCCCTGCGAATACCCCCTATCCCCGCAAAGAGGTCAATGAATCGGAATGCGTAATCGGGGTGATGCGCAGGCGGTGTCGGCAGCATTTTCCTCAGGAGCGCCTCTTCAGCTGCCGTCAACAATTTAGGAGAGCACTTGCCATTTACCCACCGATTGAGTGTTTCCCGGCTCCACTCATTGTTACCTATTGTTCTGAGCAGCTCAGCAACGTATTTTTGGTCGTAGATTTCCAGCACTCGTTCAACCAGTTTTTTGTCATTTTCCTGACGCTGCTTTTCTTCACTCTGTGTTTTTTTGAGCAAATCCTGCGCCAGTAATTCAAATTCAGACATGACCCCTCCAGTGTGTCTTATGCGTGAAATTTTATCACTCACTTGACCCGGAAAGAAACCTGTTATCTGAATGTCGAAACAGTCGCAGTGGTTGAGAATGCTGAGTTGAACGGTGAGACAACGATAAAGAGAATGCTACGCCGTGAAAATAAAACATAATCGCGGGAAGATTACAGAAAAAGTGGCGGAAGACCATATGAGCCCGGAGTGATAATTAGCTTGTTGATTTAAAACTTTTTATCAATGAGTTATCCTTAAATATATTACCCGACCTGCGCAAAGTACATACCGAATCATTTTACTTCGACCATCGCCAGGGTCAGATACAGCTGGTGCGCAGAATTTTTGTAACTCAACATCTTTCAATGACACCAAAATCTTTAGCGTCACGGCCGGGAGGAGTTTTGTTTCAGTGGAAAATAACGAGTATTAATGACGGCGATGTTAACTTCACATGGTGTACCATCATCGAGGTAAACTGTTTCATATATTTCCATGACGGCATCATTATTATTTAAACGCAGGCAGTTGATGACATACTCATCCAGGACATTAATTGCAGTTAAACTTTGCTCGCGGCGTTGTACTTTTTTCCCGGTGATACTCTCAATATATGAGTACTTTGAATACTCAAGTTCGCTGACTTCCATATTTTCAAACATATTAACCGGAAGATGCACGTGTTCAAGCGCAACAGGGATATCATCAAAACACATCAGGCGTAAGATCTTATAGACCTTATCACTATTTTTAATACGCAGTAACTGTGCCATTTCCTGAGTCGGCACTTTTATTATACCGAATTTAATTATCCGCCTGATGCTCTTATGTCCATTTTTTTGCGCTTGAAAATCAAATGGCGAGAGCACGTGAAACTTTCCGGAATGGTTGCTTTTCCCGGTAGAGCCGACAAACAGCCCCGAGCCCTTTACGCGGTAAATACGTTGTTGCTCGATTAAAAGACGGGTCGCCTCCCGAACGGTAGCCCGTGTGATGCCAAGATTTCTCGCTATGGCGATCTCTGTATCGAGTTTATCTCCCGGTAAAAGATCATCCTGTTTAATTTTAAGCAGGATATAATCAACCACCTCTTTTTGCTTCTCTGTAATGCCATCAACCATCTATTTTTTCCTAACCCGTTGAGCCGTCGTTTTTGTATTGCCAGCCTGGCATCTATGCCTGAGCAGGTTTCACCAAAACCAGCCAGCTCTTACCATATTGTGATGAAGTTAACGAATCTGAACTAAAAAACCCACCAGTCAATTAAATTTTTACATGAAATATTGTGTCCGGACACATCTGTGTGCATCATCAAGATGACTATACAGATTTTACGTGTACAGACTACCTGTCCGAATAAATAAACACAATGTGGTTCTTAACCAGAGAGAATAAAAGTAGCTATTTATCAGAAGGAAAGACAGAAAAAGACCTCAGATTGTGATGCCGTAGTAAAAGATGTTCTTGAGTATGGTTGTCCGTAATGTAGTGGCACACTGAATTTGGCCACCTGAGCAGAGGTGATATGCTCACCTCAACATCTTATAGGTGAACCAATGAGCAAAGCATTTACTGCTGAATTTAAAGTCGAAGCGGCAAAACTGGTCCTGGATCAGAACTACACTCACGGCGAGGCGGCTAAGGCGATGAACGTCAGCCTCTCCGCCATCAACCGCCGGGTAAAATCGTTACGTATCGAGCGCCAGGGAAAACGCCCCCGGGGCTGCCTCTGACGCCTGAGCAGACTGAACTCAGGGAAATGAGAAAACGGATACAACGCCTTGAAATGGAGAATGAAATCCTAAAAAAGGCTACCGCGCTCTTGATGTCGGACTCCCTGAACAGTTCACGATAATAGACAGTCTGAGGGCGCACTACCCGGTAGCGCCATTGTGCCGGCTGTTCGGTGTTCACCGAAGCAGTTATCGCTACATTCGTAAAAATGGCAGGGATTCTGACGCCGAGCGTGCCGTTAAACGGAGTCTCGTCAGTGAAGTCTGGAACGCCAGTGGTGGCTCTGCTGGCGCGAGAAGTATCGCCACGATGGTCAGCGCTAAGGGCGTCAGACTCGGGCGATGGCTGGCCGGTAAGCTGATGAAAGAGCTGGATATCGCCAGTTGCCAGGTCCCGGCGCATAAATACAAACGCGGCGGGAACGAACACATTGAAATACCGAACCATCTCGACCGGCAGTTCGCGGTTACCGCGCCGGATCAGGTCTGGTGCGGCGATGTGACGTATAACTGGACGGGAAAATGCTGGGCTTATCTGGCAGCAGTGCTGGATCTGTTCGCCCGCAAACCTGTGGGCTGGGCGATATCGACGTCGCCGGACTCGGCCCTCACGGTCAAAGCATTGCAGATGGCCTGGAGCTTCGGGGTAAGCCAACAGGCTTGATGTTCCACAGCGATCAGGGCAGCCACTATACCAGCCGTCAGTACCGGCAGGCTCTGTGGCGCTGTCGGATAAAGCAGAGCATGAGTCGCCGGGGTAACTGCTGGGATAATGCCCCGATGGAGCGGTTCTTCCGGAGCCTGAAGACCGAATGGGTGCCGACGAAGGGCTATAACAGCTTCAACGAGGCTCAGAGCGCGATAATCAGCTACATCACGGGCTATTACAGTGCCATCCGGCCCCACTGGTATAACGGTGGCTTAACGCCAAATGAATCAGAGCGGCTGTTCCACGAACAGTCAGGTCGTGTGGCCAAAATTAGTTGACCACTACACTACGTGCTTCTGAGGTAAGTTGAAACGCTGTTTCTATGGCCTTTTCAAACTCACTTTTAACCGGACGTGTTAGCCATTTGCCGTCTGAATCTTCATAGATTTCAAACACACCATGAAGTGCGGAATCATAGACCTCGAAAACGTTTCCGCGCTTGAAAAGTCGATCATATTCATGGTGGCGATGGGTGGCATCATCTGTTCGTCTGGCTGTCCTGTTAAAACTCCAGTGACCACGATTGCAGTTAACTGCGTTAACTATCAGATTCAAATGAGTATTGTCTTTGTAATGTGGAAATCTTTTCTTTAAAATTGCATCGACCTGAGCAGCCGTAGCCTTTCCAGCAAACTCGTTTTCAACTATCTCAGCAGTTGTTGTTCGGATTGGTTTATCACCATAAACATACTTACGAGCCATTTCTCTATTCCCTGAAAAGTTCTGGAAGGTGTTGCTGAAGCATAGGCGCGGTGAACATCTTTGACCTGCTCCCAGCAAACTAACATAGCATGATGTAAGCAAGTTCCGCTCCTGGCACAAAACTGACTTTAACAATTTAGCTAATATAAAAAATAGTAGAGTTACTATTTTTTACTTCCTTTTTGCAGCAAACCTTTCAGCACCGCAATATTCACTCTCGCCCCTTCAGCTTCTTTTAATTGGCGACGTTTTTGAGTAAAAATATCAAATACTTCTTTAGCTTTCTCATCAGCCGCTTTTTTGCTGATCCCACCAGCGTCTTGAAATACGTCACGATCGTTGAAACTTAAAAACTGATCCAGCTTTATATCCCAATCCTGTAAAAAAACCTGCTTACGACGCAGTGCTCGGTCTTCGGCAAAGTCGAGCCACATATTGACGATACGATTTAATTCTTTCAGCTCATTTTCGCGTAGATAATTCTTCGCAGTCGTTACATCCGTTTTACGGACTTCGTCCGACTTATAGCTGGTCAAGCCCATATTCGGCTGACTGGCATCTGCACGACTGTTAATTAATTCAGCTGCGGTCATACCCGTGCAAGCAAAATGCAGTTTGTTTTGGATGGTTTGAAAAAAACGAGTGGTTTCTTTATTCGAGGGTTCATAATCCGCTGCCATAGTGAAAATCTCTTTCACCCGTAAATACACCCGTCGCTCACTGGCGCGAATATCACGGATACGTTCGAGCATTTCATCAAAGTAATCAGGCACGACTGACTGACCGACAGGCGGGTTCTTCAACCGCTCATCATCCATGACAAACCCTTTGATCAGATACTGTTCCAGCGTTTGCGTTGCCCACTGACGAAACTGTGTACCGCGAACCGAACGGACGCGATAACCGACAGCGAGAACCATAGAAAGATTGAAGTATTTTACATTGTACTGTTTACCATCATCCGCAGTTGTTCGGTAAAACCGAACAACTGAATCTTCGACTAACTCGCCTTCAGTAAAAATATTGCTGATATGCTCACTAATCGTGGCTTTAGCTTTACCGTAAAGCTCACAAATCGAGGATTGAGATAACCACAACGTATCGGATTCAAAGCGGCATTCGACGCGAGTTTGACCATCTTCACTGCGGAACAAAACAAACTCACCCTGTGGGGCTTCAGGAAGATTATCACTCATTACATTGCTTCCGCTCTATACGCTATAAATAAACTGTGAACAACAATATACCATGTTTAACAAAAAAATAAGGCCACCAATAAATAGATAGTAAGCACATCATTTTATGAAAAAACAATGTGCTACTATTTGCTCTCTGCCAGAATAATGTTCGTGCATTTTTTCTGTCATCACCCACAACGCCTTATTCAATTTAATATCTCTGTAATTATCCCTGAAAAAAGAACCATTCACTTTTAGATGTCTTCCGACATACTGAATATGTCCCCAGCAGGCGCTCAACATGCGTAAAGTACGATTCACCGGACACCACCAGATTATCGCCGTTTTGAAGTCCGTTGAAGCCGGACGTACGGTGAAAGACGTATGTCGTGAGGCGGCTATTTCACAGAAGCCAGCCATTACCACTGGAAAGCCAGATATGGCGGGATGGAAGCGGCTGTAGTGGATTCTGTGTATAAAAATATTATACGCGCCATTATACACATTTGTCGCGGATTCAATCGGTTACACACGGACATGAGCGGACAACGAAACCATACAATCAATTGATTGATTGATCGTATGCATTTGAGTGGACTTTGCAGGAACTACCCGGACAAGCTTTGGCGGAAGATCACAGGAGTCGAACCTGCCCGGGACCGCTGGCGGCCCCAACTGGATTTGAAGTCCAGCCGCCTCACCGGAGACGACGATCTTCCTCTGTCAGAGCTTCGCAGTATACCACCAGCAGGAAAATAACATCACGTTGTTTTAACACCTGTTTATTACGCTTTTTCCGTTATTGATAACTTTTCTTTTTGCTTTTGTTATTGCTGCGATTCGGTTTTGTTGCAAATTTATGCTACTGTTACTGTAACATTTTTACTGTCTGTCACAGATTAAGGGGTAAATTTGCCACATCAAACACATCACACTACCTCCCGCTGGTTACATCTTGGTGCCGGCGCTTTTCACCGGGCGCATCAGGTCTGGTATCTCAATCAACTTATCAATGCCGGTAATCATGACTGGTCAATCTTTCTGGCAAATATCCGTAACAGTGCCAGCTAGGAGACACTACGCCAGCTGGCAGCACAACAAGGGCGCTATACCCTTGAGGTGATCTCGCCACAAGGGGAAACCGATTATCAAACCATGACGGCCATCGATAAGGTGATTCTGTGGGACAGCGGTATAAAGACGCTGGTTAACGAAGGGGCATTGCCCGATACCAAAATCATCTCTTTTACCGTGACTGAAAGCGGTTATTTCCTCGACGATGACGGTGAGTTAGATTTGGCTGATAAAGCCATTCGCGCCGATCTTAAAGGCGAGGAAGAGACTCGCACGCTGTATGGTGCGCTGACCAAAATTTTACGGGCGCGTATGCAGCAACAAAGTAGCCCGGTGACGCTGCTCAATTGCGATAATTTGCGCCATAACGGTGATGCAATCCGTCACGGGCTTAATACCTTTATTTCCGCCCTGAATGAGCCAGAGCTACAAAACTGGGTTAACCATAACATCAGCACGCCTAATGGCATGGTAGATAGAATCACCCCAAAATTTGATGAAGAAATTTTTGCCCGGCTGAAAGAGCAGAACATCACCGACGATAATGCCTTACTCACCTGTGAGCATTTTGCCCAGTGGGTGATTGAAGATGATTTTATTGCCGGTCGTCCACCGCTGGAAGAGGCCGGAGTGGAGTTTGTCAGCGATGTGCTCCCCTATGAAGAGGCCAAAATTCGCGTGTTGAACGCCAGCCACAGCGGCGTTGCCTGGGCCGGTGGTGTGATGGGCAAAAAATATATTGACCAGTCTCTCTCACCCCAGGTAGCCAGCTGGATAACCGCTTATGTCACCGAGGAATTACAAGCCGCTCTGGGAGACACAGCAATCAATCTTGAAGAGTACAGTGCCACCACTCTGGAGCGCTTTGGCAATAAATGGGTGCGCGATACTGTACAACGTGTCTCCTCTGACAGCATCGCTAAGCTGCACGAGTTTATTGTACCCACCCTGAAAACGCGTTACCAACAGGGTGCCGTCCCCTCAGCAGCCTTGATCCTTGTCGCGCTCTACTTTTGTTTCATGCGCCAGCGTCATCAGGGGAAACTCGCGTGTGATTATCTCGACAGTACCCTTGACGATGTCGATTTTGCTGCCATTTTCACCGCAGATGATCCTGTTGCCGCATTTGCTGGCACGCGCAAACTGTTTGGGTCATTGAGCCGCCGTGCGGAACTGGCAGAGGATTTACGCCGTGCGATAGAAATCGTAGAGAACAATCTCATTAACCGGGGAGATTAACGTCATACATGAAAAATATCGTTATTGTCGCCATTACTTTTATTCTGGCACTGCTGTCTATCATCTTTCTGTCACCCTGGCCGGTGGCCCTCGGTACGCTCGCCGCATGGGTGACAACCGGGTCGTTTTTTCTTCAGGTGTTGCACATCATTAAGAATAAAGATACCAGCGGGTTATCACTCGGAATGTGGGCAGCGCTGTTTTTTGGCGTCTCCTGCTGGACCTGGTATGGATTCCGAATGCACGATGTTCCGGTGATGACCGCGAATGGCCTGACCGCTGTCTTGGCACTGGCAGTGATTATGCTTAAGCTGTATCACGAACGGCCGAGCAAACAGCGCATTCGCCGTTAATTGGTCACCATGCCACGGGTGATTTTAAAACCGCGTATCAAGAGGTTACGACCACTGAGAAACCCTCTGGACAAAAAGGTATCACGCCGACGCAAAGCCAGTACGGCCACTCATCGTACCGCCCGGTGATCTTGCCATAGCCCTGACCGCCATCTCATCGCTAACATCGGGCTGACTAACTGGCGGTCAGCGGGTATACTGAGCGACACTTTTCACTATTTGTATCGCGTGCGGATTCAACATGCCAAAGTTTGATACCAAAACCTTTCAGGGGCTGATCCTGACCTTGCAGGATTACTGGGCCCAGCAGGGATGCACCATAGTGCAACCGCTGGACATGGAAGTGGGTGCAGGCACCTCACACCCGATCACCTGTCTGCGCGCCCTCGGCCCGGAGCCGATTGCTGCGGCCTATGTGCAGCCATCACGCCGTCCGACCGATGGCCGTTATGGCGAAAACCCTAATCGCCTGCAGCACTACTATCAGTTTCAGGTGATCATTAAACCTTCGCCCGATAATATTCAGGAACTCTACCTCGGTTCCCTGCAGGCATTAGGCATTGACCCGACTATCCACGATATCCGTTTTGTGGAAGACAACTGGGAAAACCCGACGCTGGGTGCCTGGGGTCTGGGCTGGGAAGTGTGGCTTAATGGTATGGAAGTGACGCAGTTCACTTACTTCCAGCAAGTAGGCGGTCTGGAGTGTAAACCCGTGACCGGCGAGATAACCTACGGACTGGAACGCCTGGCGATGTATATTCAGGGTGTCGACAGTGTTTATGACCTGGTGTGGAGTGATGGTCCGCTGGGTACAACTACCTACGGCGACGTGTTCCACCAGAATGAAGTAGAGCAATCTACTTACAATTTTGAATACGCTGATGTCGATTTCCTGTTCAGCTGCTTCGAGCACTATGAAAAAGAGGCGCAACAGCTATTGGCGCTGGAAACACCACTGCCTCTGCCCGCCTACGAGCGAATACTGAAGGCGGGTCATACCTTTAACCTGCTCGATGCCAGAAAAGCGATTTCAGTGACCGAACGTCAGCGCTATATTCTGCGCATTCGTACCCTGACTAAAGCAGTGGCTGAAGCCTATTATGCCTCACGTGAGGCACTGGGCTTCCCGATGTGCAACAACAAAAAATAAGGGACAGCCATGACTGAAAAAACATTTCTGGTGGAAATCGGCACCGAAGAGCTGCCACCAAAAGCCTTACGTCAGCTCGCCGAATCTTTTGCATCCTCCTTTACTGCAGAGCTTGATAACGCTGGCCTGACACACGGTGACGTGCTGTGGTATGCCGCGCCGCGCCGTCTGGCGTTAAAAGTGCTGAATCTGGCAGCAGCACAACCTGACAGGGAAGTAGAAAAACGTGGCCCAGCCCTCTCGGCTGCGTTCGACAGTAACGGCAACGCGACAAAAGCCGCAGAAGGATGGGTAAGAGGTTGTGGTATCACTGTCGATCAGGCGGAACAGTTAAAAACCGACAAAGGTGCCTGGTTACTTTACCGTGCTCAGGTAACCGGTGAGCCAGCCCAGGCATTGCTACCGGGCATGGTGAGCAATGCGCTGGCAAAACTGCCTATTCCTAAGCTGATGCGCTGGGGTGATTCTGATGTACAGTTTGTCCGCCCGGTGCATACAGTGACATTGCTGCTGGGTGATGAGGCGTTATCTGCGACAATACTGGGCGTAGCCTCGGATCGTATCCTGCGTGGGCACCGCTTTATGGGACAGCCAGAAGTGACTATCGACCACGCTGACCAGTATCCTGAGTTGTTACTGGAAAAAGGCAAGGTACAGGCTGATTACGCGGCACGTAAGGCACAAATTAAAGCCGAAGCCGAAGCCGCAGCGCGTGCTATCGGTGGTCAGGCTGATTTAAGCGACAGTCTGCTGGAAGAGGTCACCTCACTGGTAGAGTGGCCGGTGGTACTCACGGCAAAATTTGAAGAAAAATTCCTTGCGGTGCCGGCTGAAGCGCTGGTCTACACCATGAAAGGGGATCAGAAATACTTCCCGGTTTACAGCGCCGATGGCAAGCTGCTTCCCCATTTTATCTTCGTGACCAACATTGTTTCACGTGATCCTCAGCAGATTATCTCCGGTAATGAGAAAGTGGTACGCCCTCGTCTTGCTGACGCTGAATTCTTTTTTAACAGCGATCGTAAAAAGCGTCTGGAAGATAATCTGCCACGCCTGGAAACAGTGCTGTTTCAAAAAGAGCTGGGTACGTTACGCGATAAAACTGACCGCATTCAGGCGCTGGCAGGCTGGATTGCCGGGCAGATCGGGGCAGATGTCAGTCACGCAACCCGCGCCGGGTTGCTGTCAAAATGTGATTTAATGACCAACATGGTGTTTGAGTTCACCGATACCCAGGGAGTGATGGGCATGCACTATGCCCGCCATGATGGCGAGGCGGAAGATGTTGCGGTTGCCCTGAATGAACAGTATCAGCCACGCTTTGCTGGTGATGCACTGCCGTCAAATCCGGTTGCCTGTGCACTGGCGATTGCCGATAAAATGGATACCCTTGCCGGGATCTTTGGTATTGGTCAGCACCCCAAAGGGGATAAAGACCCGTTTGCACTGCGCCGCGCAGCACTCGGGGTTTTGCGTATCATTGTTGAAAAATCACTGCCACTTGATCTGCAAACACTGACTGAAGAAGCCGTCCGGCTTTACGGCAGTAAGCTGAGTAATCCTCAGGTAATCAATGAGGTGGTTGATTTTATGCTGGGTCGCTTCCGTAGCTGGTATCAGGAAGAGGGGCACAGCGTAGACACCATTCAGGCAGTGCTGGCACGCCGTCCGACGCGCCCGGCAGATTTTGATGCCAGAGTGAAAGCTGTCTCCCATTTCCGCACCCTGGAAGCGGCAGCTACACTTGCCGCCGCCAACAAGCGTGTGTCGAATATTCTCGCCAAATCAACCGAATCGCTGAACGACGCCGTGGATGCCCGTTGGCTGACAGAGCCTGCCGAAATTATGCTGGCTGAAGCAGTTAATGCATTACGCGATCAACTACAACCGTTATTTGCTGCCGGACGCTATCAGGAGGCACTGATAGAACTGGCACAATTACGCGCCACTGTTGATGAGTTTTTTGCTCAGGTCATGGTCAATGCTGACGATCAACAGGTGCGCCTGAATCGTCTTACTCTGCTGGCACAGCTGCGCGATCTGTTCCTGCAGGTCGCGGATATTTCCGTATTGCAATAACGCGGTTATCAGGCTACCCATACCCTGTGGGTAGCCTGTCACCGGACATCACCTTTCTGTTGATTTATCTTCCGGCTGCCGGCCCATTTTTTGCAAAAATTGTTGCTGTTGAGTCACTAAATCAGACAATGACAGTCGCTGATAAGCCACTCCTTTCTCATCGGCTACTTTCTCAATAATCTTACTCCGTGCAGGATAGTGACGATGATTCCAGTGTGGAAACAGATGATGAGTCAGGTGCAGGTTTAATCCCCCTAACCAGTACCCTAGCCACTGCGGGCCACAGGACCAGTCAAACGAGGTGGCAAACACATGAGCCAGCCTCCCTCGCGACATTTTCCCGCTCTCTGGTGGCAGTTCAACGTGCCCTTTCGCCCAGTGTGTACCAATAATCAGCATCACAAACACCAACGAGACTGAAAGCTGACTGAGCAGGTAGACCACCAGCACATCGGTCAGGGTGAAATGGGTATTCAGTAGCCAGACGGGTAATACAAGACAAAACAGGATATGTCCCCCTTTGCCACATAAAAAAGGCAGCCAGCCCCGGAACCCTTGTTGCGCCAGGTGTCGGGTAACAGGCGTTAATCCCGCCCGGTCAAGCCAGTCTGCCACCCAGATATACCAGGGGAAAGTCAGCGCGGCCACCAGTGGCCAGTAATAGCGCTGAGCACGCATAAAAGGTCGCCAGCGTTGCCACGGTGTCTGGCGGAGTAAACCATTTTCTGCAGTATCCGGGTCATAAGACTCAATATTGGTGTAACTGTGGTGGAAACGTACGTGCCGTACCCGCCAGCAATCAGGGTCCATCCCAAGCGGGATAGCCACAATACGGTTCAGCCAGACATTGGCTCGTTTACCACGTAAAAACGCATTGTGTGAGGCCTCATGCACCACATTGACGGTCAGCAGCATAGCGCAAAACATCATCGCCAGATAACAGAAGAAAAAGGGGATGATGTGGCTCTGATGAAGCGACATCAGATAACAGGTCACACAACCAAGCAGCAGCAGTAGTGCTTTCGCTCGCGTCCAGCCATCGGCATAGCGATGATCGTCCTGAGCGGACAGGTAAGCACGGGTTTCACGTTGCAATGCTTTAACTAACTGAGGGTCATCTGCCGGAAAAATCAAAGGGGAGCCTGGCTTAAACAGATTCATGTTTTTTTCCCCGAATTCGCCATCCTGCTCCGGTCGCCAGTACCACACCGTGTAACGCAATCAGTGACAAAAAAAGGTACCAGAACGGGTGCTGCCATTCCCAACCGACAAGAAATGTCAGAGGTAACAGCGAGGTTACCAGACACCAGCCAGCAATCCCCCAGCGGGCACCATCACTGACAGCACCGAGTGTAATTGTCCCGGCAGTCAGTAACAGAAACAAAACCATTTGTTGGTGAGAAACCGTGTCAATCACGTAACCATAACGCTGGATATAGCCAAGAACCAGCATAAACAGTAACAGCGCCCCGCTCACTACCATCCAGGGGGCACAGTGAAAACGCGGTTGTCGTGGCTGGGCGATGCGCCGCATACCTGCAAGACGCAGAAAGGGTAAATTACTCTCACGCAGGAGATTGGCTGATGGCTGGCTGCCGCTTACCCCATACGTGTGTTGATGTGGAAGAGGAAGACGACAAAATGTGCCAAACAACTTATCCCAAAAAATAAACGTTCCACCGTAATTAGTATCGGCAAAGCGCCGTTCATTGAGGTGATGAACACGATGATGGGTTGGTGTCACAAACAGATATTCAAGCCAGCCCAGCTTAGGAGTTAAAGCATTGTGGTTAAGAAACTGTACGGTGTAGTGCAGAACTGACACGGTTAAAAACACACTCAGCGGAACACCCAGCCCAGCAAGAACCATAAAGAAAGGGATGGAGGTGAGCGAAGAGTACCAGGAATTTCTCACGCCAAGGGATAAGTTAAAGTGCTCGCCCTGATGGTGCACAACATGCACCGCCCATAATAGACGTAGCTGGTGATGGAAACGGTGTAACCAGTAGAAACCAAAATCCCATGCCAGCAGCGCAAATAACCAGACCCAGACTGGTGATATTTCATCAAATACGTGCAGACTGAACTGACTGGCAATCACGCCGTAGCAGAGCACTTCCACACAGCGAAACAGCCACAGTACAATGTGACCGGAATTCAGGTTAAAAATCACCTCGTGCCAGTTAACACGCTGCCTGCCAGTCAACTGCAAAATAACCGCTTCGCCAAAGACAAATACCAGCATGCCTACAACAGGGATCAGTAGTTCACTCATCGGGCCTCCCCGGAATAGCCGGTGGTATTAGCCAGCGCATGACCAGCCAGCCACAGCTCCAGGCGACTAACATTCCGCCAGCAAGATCAATAAACAGGTGTCTGCAGAGTTGCAGAATGGAAAACCCGATTGCCAGCGCCCATGCCACACTCACCAGTGTCAGCCACCCGCAGCGACACAGCGCTATCGCCCATACCGCGAGCATAGTGAGAGCCGCATGCAGCGAAGGAAAACAGTTTTGGCTGGAGTCAATCGCAATCAACCAGCCAGCCACCTTCACTGCATGCCCTTCCCCTTCCAGTGGGGGGTAATGCATCGTGGTTGGCCACAACAGATACACTGCGCCCGCCACCAGTGCAGACAGCTGAATCGCCATTGTCAGCCAGCGTATTCGCACCATCGGCACCAGAAAGTACCCTAACGGTACGATCAAGAAGAAGGAGAGGTAGAGCCAGATTGCTGAGGGTGAATAAGGGATCAGGGTATCAATCCACAGTGGTGGTAACTGATAGCCCGGCCCCTGCAAATGGTCACACAAGGTATAAATCACCCCTACCGAGCCCCAGCCAACCAGCAGATGTCCGCTACGTGCGGCTATTGCGCGCATGTTTTTCTCCATTCCCTGACAATACGTCGTCTTTTGAGATAAAAATCAGCTTCCCATGTTGTTACCGTAAGTGACCAGTGTAAACCGGCAACATTGATACCCTGCCGGGTAAACAGCTCACTGAGCGCCTGCTGACATTGCAGCAAGGTGTCAGCATCACAATCCGCCAGCAGAGAAAGCTGATCCGGCTGTGGCTGTATCAGTCGGTAATCAGCGGTTAACGGTAATCTCATCGCCAGTACCCGGCTACATGCGTCCGCAAATACCGGTATCATCCCGCCGTTCTCATCCGGTAACATCAGCGTATCATCATGGCGACCTTCAATACGTTCGATTGCACGGGTTACCCTGCCGCAGGGACACGGCGTACTACGGGCAACCAGAATGTCATCGAGACGATAACGTACAATCGGCTGAGTACTGCGGGTGAAATCCGTGATCAGCGGAATAAAACGCTGCTCGTCGAGCCATTGCGGCTCCACATGAATGAACTCTTCATTCAGATGCAGCGTTCCGTGCGCACAGGTCGAGGCTAAAAAACCCTCTGTCGCCTGATAGATTTCACCAACCTGACCAAAGACCTGTTCCAGCAGTTGTCTGTCCTGATTATCCAGAACTTCCGCAACGGAGATCACTTTTTTCACCTCCAGTGTCAGCTTACCTGCCAACACCGCCAGCGCCAGTGCACGCAACACCTGGGCCGGGGCGACAATCAGGGTTGGCGCATCCTGCTGCAGTTGTTTGATTTGCTCTGGAAAAGAAGCCAGAAGATCATAGAAGGTCAGGGTCAGCCAGCGACTATTGACTTGCTGATAGAGGTTGTTATTCGCCCGTAAAAACAGCGCGACACGCTCTTTAGCAAATAGACCGTCAGGCAACGCTTTCGCAAGGATCCCTGCGGCCCAAATTTGTTGCTCCCGGGGGCTGACCACAAACAATCCACGCTGCCCGGAAGTGCCAGAGGATAAACCGACACTGAAGCCGCCAACTTCCGGACGAAAATCACGACTCTGCTCGCTCTGCAACGCACATGCCATTAAACGTTCCCGTTGCAGGCCTGCTGTGTTCATTTGATCAAAATTGGCCATCATCACCGCTTTATCCATCACTGGCCATTGCTCAAATGGCACGGCACAATAACGGCGAAACCACGGGCTTTTCACCAGGACCTTATCTCTGAACACTGGAAGCCGTCGCGCCTGCCACAGTTCAAGTGCTTCACGGTGCGTAAAATGTAGCCGGCGAGTGCGAAAATAGTGCCAGAGCAGTATCAGTAAATTCACAGATCTCCCTCATGGCATAAGTGAATTGCCACATCACTGTGTGACCATAGCTGATGAAGCTGATCAAGCGTGTGATAATAGGCTTTGGCATCAGACATCACTAAATTTGCCAGCCGCGAAGGTCCCCGTTGTTGCTGGTAATTGACCGGAGACCAGGCCGCGTCAGCAGCAAGCAGTACCCAGCCTTTTTCTGTGAGGACGAATGCGCCAATATGCCCCGCTGCATGCCCTGGCAGTGGCACTAAAATAATTTCACCCCCACTGCCAGGCAGTGCATAACCAAAGCGAAACGGGGCCAGTGCGGCAGGCAGCGCGCTGACAGGAAAGCTCTCGATAAAGTGCAATGCTGTCTCAAAGTCAGGCGGGATAAGCCCGGGAACAAAGGCTTGCCGTAAGGCAGCAAAGCCTCGCAATTGGCGAACCTGCTGCCAGCCATCTCCGGAGCAGATACAACTCATGCCGGGAAAGTCTCGTAGCCCGGCAATATGGTCAGCGTGAAAATGAGACAGGATGATGCCGCTGATATCGCTGATGTTTATCCCCTGCTGAGAGAGCTGTTGTACCAGTGCCTGTTGCGGCTCAAAATAGACCGGGGTTAAATGGCGATACAAATGAAACACCCCGGCGCGCGTGTAATGGTCAAACCAGCTCGCATGCCCGGTATCCCACAACCACCGTTGGTCACCCACTTCGAGTAAATAAGCCCGTGAGGGAAACTGGCATACCCGCCACCCCGCGCCCCGCAGTGCCATACACCCTATGTGGGTGCAGTGACCCACTTCAAATACCGTAATTTTTGCCATTGGCTCTCAACCATTCTCCGGTCAGTCTGATACCCTCCTCCATCGAAAAATGCGGCTGATAATTCAATTCGTTTCGCGCTTTTTCTGTATTTAACGTCATATCAAAACAAACGGTTCCTGCGCTGTAACGGGTTATCCGTGGCTCTTTATCCTGCCATTTACCCACCAGTTCCATCCCGCGGGCAGCCAGTGATAGCAGTGTCCAGGGAACAGCGCGTATTTTATAGCGTAGCCCTAATTCCTCACGCAACAGCGCATCAAGCATGACATATAATTGCTGTGGCTGATGGTTAGTAATGTTATACACACTCCCGGAGATCAGCGACGGCTGTAACGTCGCCAGTTCCATCGCCTGCACCACATTGTGCACAAATGTCAGATCGAGCAACGCCTGCCCACCGCGCGGTAATCGCAGCATGCCAGCGTCCAGCGTTAACTGACGGATCAGGCGCGGCACAATCACCTGATCGTGCGGGCCAAAGAGTCCCCTCGGCCGTAAAATAATAAAAGTCGTCGCGCTATTGGTTGATAATGCCTCAGCAATCACCTGCTCTGCGGCATATTTGCTGTGGGCGTAATGGCTGGAAAAGTGACGGGTACGGTAGCTCTCCGGTAACGCATAGTGATGCTGAAAATCGAAATAGACCGCCGGGGTGGAGATATGAATAAAACGGGGTAGTCTGAGGGTCTGAGCCGCCCTCACCAGTCGGTGAGTGGCATCAACATTGGCCTGCCAAAACGAACGATGACTTCCCCAGGGGGATGACTTCGCTGCACAGTGCCAGACCGCATCACATCCATTCATCAGCCTGATGCAATCCTCATCGGTGGCTTGCGTCAGGTCAAGCGGCACAAACGTTGCTCCTCTGAGTTGTGCACCTGCCTCACAATTGCGTCCGGTTGCTACCACCCCGACACCACGCTCAAGCAGATGTGTCACGGCATTGCGTCCCAATCCGCTGGTTGCACCAGTAACCAGAATTTTCATGGCAATAAAACCAGACCTGCGAGGGTCAGGCCGGCGGCAGTGCCTATCAGCATCACTGGTTTGCCCGGCACAAAACGACCACTTATTCTCGCTTCATGCAGCGCGGTTGGTATTGAAGCTGATACCTGATTACCATGATAGCGGTAGATATCAATCAGGGCCGATGACGGTACATTGAGCCGTTTACGCATATGCTCAAGCGCCAGATGACTGGCCTGATGCGGGATCACTGTTGCAATGTCGGTGAGTTGCACCGCACTTTTTCCCAGCAGACGTGCCAGATAAGCTTCGATCAGCGAAGAGGCGTAACGGAATAGTGCCTTGCCCTGCATCTGAAACAGAAAATCACTGTCATGCAGGCCAGCACGCGGATTACAGCGTGTTCCTCCTGCACGAATCTCACACAGCTCACTGCCTGCCGGATAGCACTCTGTCAGGCTTCCGAGAATACCGCTGCTGCCATCACCACGCTCAACAATCGCACAGGCGGCGCCATCCCCAAAGATCAGTGAAGACTCTTCATGCTGCCAGTCGATCCCGCGTGAAGCGATATCAGCCGAGACAATGGCGATACGACGAAATGCATCGCTGTTAAGTAAACCGGCGGCAACATCCAGCGCGGTGATAAAGCTGAGACAGCTGCTGTTGATATCAAATCCCGCGATGCCGGGTGGCATCCCGGCAATCTTCATAATATGCACAGCACTACAGGGCAAAGCCTGTACTGGCACCGCAGACGCACAGATCACCAGGTCAACCGATGACGGTGCCAGTGATCCTGTCTGCAAAGCCTCATGCAGCGCCTGTGCCGCCAGCGCTGCCTGGCTGGCATCATGACTGGCGTGAAAACGCCAGACGATGCCGGAACGTTGCTCAACATAGCCTGCGGGTTTGCCAAGTTGGCGGTCAAGTGCGGCTGAAGTGATTTTATTGGCTGGCCGGGCTACTCCTGTGGCGACTATTTTTATCGCCGAGCCTGATCGTACTGCCGGATAGAAATGATGGGCGTTGTTGATATCAGTTCCCTCTTTATTGTCGGTCATCGCTGCTGTTCGCGATTGACCCCAATATGGTGATAGGTAGATCGTCCTGTTGATTGCAAAACACTTTTACTGTTCCTCACTGTCGCGACGCGCTCCGTGATAAAATGGCCATGTTTATCTTCCACCTGATTCCATTCTGTGCCCCCGAAACTCTGCAGGTCTGCATCATTGACTGCACACTGCATAAACCAGATTCGGGAATCCACCAGACTGCTGGCACTCCGGCGCCAAAGAACTCATTTTGTAGTGGCACACTGAATTTGGCCACCTGAGCAGAGGTGATATGCTCACCTCAACATCTTATAGGTGAACCAATGAGCAAAGCATTTACTGCTGAATTTAAAGTCGAAGCGGCAAAACTGGTCCTGGATCAGAACTACACTCACGGCGAGGCGGCTAAGGCGATGAACGTCAGCCTCTCCGCCATCAACCGCCGGGTAAAATCGTTACGTATCGAGCGCCAGGGGAAAACGCCCCCGGGGCTGCCTCTGACGCCTGAGCAGACTGAACTCAGGGAAATGAGAAAACGGATACAACGCCTTGAAATGGAGAATGAAATCCTAAAAAAGGCTACCGCGCTCTTGATGTCGGACTCCCTGAACAGTTCACGATAATAGACAGTCTGAGGGCGCACTACCCGGTAGCGCCATTGGGCCGGCTGTTCGGTGTTCACCGAAGCAGTTATCGCTACATTCGTAAAAATGGCAGGGATTCTGACGCCGAGCGTGCCGTTAAACGGAGTCTCGTCAGTGAAGTCTGGAACGCCAGTGGTGGCTCTGCTGGCGCGAGAAGTATCGCCACGATGGTCAGCGCTAAGGGCGTCAGACTCGGGCGATGGCTGGCCGGTAAGCTGATGAAAGAGCTGGATATCGCCAGTTGCCAGGTCCCGGCGCATAAATTCAAACGCGGCGGGAACGAACACATTGAAATACCGAACCATCTCGACCGGCAGTTCGCGGTTACCGCGCCGGATCAGGTCTGGTGCGGCGATGTGACGTATATCTGGACGGGAAAATGCTGGGCTTATCTGGCAGCAGTGCTGGATCTGTTCGCCCGCAAACCTGTGGGCTGGGCGATATCGACGTCGCCGGACTCGGCCCTCACGGTCAAAGCATTGCAGATGGCCTGGGAGCTTCGGGGTAAGCCAACAGGCGTGATGTTCCACAGCGATCAGGGCAGCCACTATACCAGCCGTCAGTACCGGCAGGCTCTGTGGCGCTGTCGGATAAAGCAGAGCATGAGTCGCCGGGGTAACTGCTGGGATAATGCCCCGATGGAGCGGTTCTTCCGGAGCCTGAAGACCGAATGGGTGCCGACGAAGGGCTATAACAGCTTCAGCGAGGCTCAGAGCGCGATAATCAGCTACATCACGGGCTATTACAGTGCCATCCGGCCCCACTGGTATAACGGTGGCTTAACGCCAAATGAATCAGAGCGGCTGTTCCACGAACAGTCAGGTCGTGTGGCCAAAATTAGTTGACCACTACATGTGTAACCTCTCTGAGTGACCATTGTGGCAATACTTCTTGCTCCGGCTGAACCGTGGCTGAGGCTATGTAGCTCAAGTACCTGACTGCGTAATACAGCTCACCTGCCGTCTGGTTTTTCAGGACGTTTTTTTCCAGTATTTGTAGCTACTACGATGAACCCCGAACACGTGGCAGAGAGTGACCACAGGATAACGCGCCATGAGTTTCCCGATTATCGAGAACTGTTCAGGGAATCTGACATCAAGAGCGCGATTGTAGATTCAATCTGTCAACGCAACACCCCTTTCAATTATCTCTTTTGGCGTTTTGCCCTGACGCTCATCACGCAGTTGCCGGACCCATTTCGTCATCGTGGAAAGACCGACATCCATAACCTAAGCGGCATCAGAGACGGTGTAGTTTTGATCGAAAACCTGCTGAGCGGATTCGCGTTTAAATTCAGAACTAAAATTTCTTCTTTTCATTCTGACACATTTGTTGTTCTGAGGTGAGCATATCACCCCTATTCCGGTGGGCCAAATTCAGTAAACCACTTCAGTACCTGAGAAGCCTGAACTGGTGCGTTATGTGATGTCGGAATATCAGGCCAGTGAACAACGCAGGTACCGGGTTATAGGTATCAGTCTAAGCTTGCTGCATTATTGTCCTGATACCGAGGGATATAGCGGTTGTTGAGGTATTACAAAAACTGGCGAATCACTATCCAGCGTATGGCTTTGGCCTTATGTTCAGTAAGATACGACAGCAGGATTACAATGGAATGCAAAACGGTTATACACTGTTTATCTCTTACTGAAACTTAACTTCGGGTGAAAAGGAAAAAAACGGCTGCCTAACCGGCATCCACATCCTTTGGCTATTTCGCTTAACATGGACCACTGTTGGTCAGTTTATTTTATGAGTGACTCCCTAATGGATGGACGGCGGCAAGTGAAAATATAGTTATTGTTTGCGCCAAACCCCATAGGTGGATCAACAAAATAATGAATGCCAGGTTCCTGACAATATTCCTGAAGTTCATTCTATGGTTTGTCATCTTTCAAAATAACAATGTAATTGTACGAGGCCAGCAGTTTTACGCATCCATCGGCAATGATCATGTTGCCATAACCGTGAAATATAACTGAATGAAGCACCGAGATGGCTCAACTAAAGGATTCAGGGATAAAAACTCTAATATAAGAAATACAAGGAAACCGTTCTCATAATGGTTGTTCTTGTAACCGTAAATTTTAGCAAGAAAAGCTGCCAAAGTAAAAAACGACGGGATCTTAACATCCTCTCCAAAAATTTCTTATCCTCTTTTTTGAGACCCTTATCGTATATCTCATAAAAACTTACCGCCTGCTCAATCACTAGCCGATTCTGATGTGCAACTGAGGACAGCTGCATAAATTTCGCAAGAATACGTTTCAATCCATAGCCACTGCTACCAACCACGTTATTCGCATGTTGGCGATATTTGATCAATCGTTCAGGAAGGAACACCAACCGTCCAAAGGTTATGGCTAGCAAACCAAGCCACCAATCGTGCATCAACATATGCTGACTAGGGCGAAGATGCTGAAGCAATGCTCGATTCACCATCACCGTTGCACCCTGGATACAGTTTTGGAAAATCAAGCGAGGAAATACCAACTGCTGTTCAGGATTAAGACGCTCATTCTGTAAAAAAGAAGCATTCAAAAAACGAAGTTCGCTGTCGACTAATTCAGCATCTGAAAAGATCAATAAAGGCTGAGAATCATCACTGATTTGGCTTACTACGCGCTGGTAATGTTCAATTTTATCATTTACCCAAACATCATCCTGGTCGCTCAGAAAGACGTTAGTTGCCGTCGTCAAAGAAAGCCCATACAAAAAATTATGCGAGGGGCCTTTTGGGGCCGCAACACGCTGCAAGACATCGAACTGAATTGACGTCGTTGCAGCGAAATCTTCAACCAATTTCAGCGTATTATCCGTAGACCCATCGTCACTGATAATGATCCTCTGCGGAGAGATTTTCTGGTTTACAATTGAAGCAAGCTGCTCGAGAATGTAGCGTTCTCCGTTGTAAGTACAAACCACAACTTCGTAGTCAAACACTTATCGAGCTCCCGGCAGATAAGATTTTACCGTCCATTTTATTTTTCGCAGCAAGGAAAATATTACAGGATAGTCGCGATGCAACTTATTGATCACACGCTGACGAAAATATGCAGACCGACTTTCTGATGAAACCTCCACCTGTCCACCCCGCGACATTTGGCGCAAAGATTCCTCATAGAATAACCAAAAACGCTCGGTCTGAGCCTTAAGTAAGGTAACCGAGGTAATAATTCCCGATGTGATAAGCTGCTCGCATGCTGCTGCAAACTCTTTGGAACTGCTTTCCCAATCAGGCCACTTTTCAGCGATAGCTAAAGCATTCACTTTCAATTGTGCCAGCTCATCAGGATTATCCTTAAGACGGTTTATAAACTCGATGATTTCTTGATTTTGGCGGCTGAAAGATACCAGTCCATTGACATTATGCTCAATATATTCGTCGTAACCGGTCACATCATAACTGATAGAGGTTCCACCAGTATGGAAAATTTCCAAAGGTGGACCAAACATTCCTTCAACAGTGGAAAGTTTAACCAAAACATCGCACGAGGCATAAATGCTTCCAATCTCAGAAATTGGCACGCGGCTAAACAGGCGATCAACGTTCGGATAAGCACCAACTTCAGTAGAAGTCACAAACCAGACTTCATCAGCACGGGACTGCTTGCACAATTCCACCGCAAGTTCCGTATTTTTAAAGCTAACGTTTAATGGCCCCTCTACTAATACGCGCAGTTTTCCAGGCTCACGAGGAACCTTAGATTTAATCTTATCGTTAAAATAAGCCTTGCTAATTCCATTTCGGACTAATAACGCATCTTGGTCAAAGTGCTCTTTAAGGTATTCTTTAATCCATGTCGCTTCGGTGATGAAATTAACTTGCAGGCTGTAGGTCAGATCAACAAGCGTACGTAGAGTTACTTCATCTTCCGGATAAAAACGAGATTCGATGGATTGAACAAAAAATGAATATTTCTTGGCATTGATTTTATTGAGATAAAATACAGTACGCCACCAAGTCGCAATAACCAGATCAAACTGTTTATCAGTAGCTTCGGTATAATCCATCCAGGTCAGTTTTTCTGCACCTGGAAACCACTGCAATCGCTTACCGTTCGGTTTATCCTCAGTGATAATTGTTATATCATCGCCATTCTTTTTCATGCGCGTAGCATGTTCAAAAATGACATTAGTTCCGCCGCTAATATCCGGACTCCATAGTAAAAAAGCTATTTTTCTCATTATTTAGCCCATCTCAACTTTATTCTTTTCACCAAAAAATAAGGATATTTCAAGTACCAGACACCATTCGCATGAAAATCCAGAGGTTTCCACCAAGCAGAACCAAGGGTATGTCGAGGATTTGTCATCAAGCGTTTAAAATAAGACAGAGGGGAGCGTTTGCTCTGCCCAAAAGAGCTAAAGTTGAATACTCCAAAATTCTCATAGTGTTCGATCAACGAAAATTTTTCACATTCGACCCTGCTCGGCAACATCACACCACGAAAGTAAGACGTTCTAACCGCTTTGCTGATCTCATGATCAGATAGCGAATAAGCACGCTCTAATTTTGCAAAACCATTGAACTGATGTAATGCACGTTCTTGGAAGGGCACTATTTGGTCATAGAAGAAAGCCAGTTCTGAATCATTGTGGTCAAAAGCAAAATTATCGATGCCGTCGCCATATCTCTTCAAACTGCCATGTGATGCTCCCATAAAAACTTCAAAACCGGCACGAAACTCGTTAAACATATCATCGCCAAGGCGCTGCCCCCACTGATGGTCAAACAGCAACCCCTCTTTGATATTACTTTTATGGGTTTCTGCCCCATCCAAAATGCCGAAATAGTAACCAGATATATTACGCGAGGTTGCTTTTACCAAATTATCTTGAATGCTGCCTTTCCAGCCAACATCAACAACGTAAACCCATTCATCATGCTTTTCCTCCATCAACGAGTCACAGTAGTCATTGAGATAGACATTCTGCTCTTTCCGCTCGCGCTCGTAGATAGCCTTGAAGAGCTCATCATTTATTAAAACAGAAAATGCCGGAAGCCTGGCAATATTCAAGTGCTGCTCTTCAAAATTTACCTGAGGAAAACGCACTTTAAGTTCGGGAATATAATCATCGAGATTAATACTTTTCAAAAAGGCAGCCAGGCTACACGAAGCATACTGGCATAATAATTTGTTGAATGTGCTATCACCCAAAGGTCCTAATGAAGGCAGGTAAGTTGCTCGACGCGATACATACACATAATGGCTAGTAATACGCGCAAAACCTTTTGGCAAGCTAGCTTGAAATCTGTCAAACGCCTTTTGAAGAAACTCGCCTTCCCTGGAAAAAAAATAAACGTTTTTAGCTTGATTTATCACCAAAGACCAATAAAGCCGACGCGTGAATAAATAAATTGCGCTGCTTACCCAATTAAAGCTGAACTTATCTTCAACGATCACATGATTAACTTTATTCTTAACCGCATGTCTATCACGATCAGCCAGTAGGCTTTCATTATATCGGTGTTGATCCACAGGTAAATGATACGCAAACAGCCCTCTGACTGTCGACATAGCAACATCACTGTGCGCATTGTCACCCAACATGATCGTCTTTTTAGCATCCAAACCTAATTTTGTAATAACCACATCATAAGCTCGCCCTTCTTTTTTGGTTCGCTTATTCTCGCTGGAAACGAAGAACCCATCAAAAATATCATCGAATCCATGATATTTAGTAAAATAGATAATTGATTGCTGATCTAAATAAAAATCAGAAACCAGATAAATATGTTTACCCTTCTTTTTTTCAGCTCTCAGCATGTCCAACATTGCTACTATTGGCTTTTGCACAGATAGTTCAATGGCCAACTCTATATTTCGGCAAAAAGTGACGAAGATGTCACTTTCAGGCAACCGAACCGCAAGCAGTGCACGTTGAAGTTCATAATACAAGGCAAGCAACATATCATCGTAACGGAACTCAGCATCATCACCTTGCATTTGGCTACTAGCACACAATCTCTCTTCGATTCTCAAACGTAGCGCATATAAGTCTTCTACAGATAAGAAAATACCATATGAATCCACTAGAGCGGCAGCCCATTTACGTTTCACCACTTCAGGATGGCAACTACGTTCGACCAAAGTATCAAAAAAATCGACTAGAATGGTTTCGATATTATCGGCGATCGTGATAATCATTATAAATATAATCCATACACAGAGTTATTGGTTCTTATTTTGCTTTGAAACGATTTCCAACTGTTCCTTAAGCGCCTGTATAATTCGCTCTGCCTCAGACAAAGCTTGATCACGGGAACGGACTCGCTCTTCAGTTTCCTTGAGTATTTGCATTCTTTCTTCATTAATGCGCTCTGCCTGTTCTTTATAGCTTGTCACTTCATTAATTCTTTTTTCAGCTTCAAGCAATAATTGCCAACGCTGTTTGGCCAAGCGTTCTGCAAATTCTAAACTTTGGCGTAATGGGTGGACCAATTCCTGGTCATATTCTATACGGCCCATACCTGTAAATAGCGTATTCTTATTATAAATGGTTTCAGCATTAGATGAAACTGCAACGAAAGAGCCATTCATTACGTCCTTGTTTCTTGCATGAAATACCGTATACGGCATCGGTTGATCTTCAAATTTATGTACTATAGAAACAAGTTCCTGAGCGATAACGGCAATATCAACATACATAAATTTGGTTTGCAACAATGTTTTCAAAGCATCTAAAGAGAAAGCCTGAATATGGTACGGATTAGGCCCATACAAACTGATACAAAAATTCTCGTAATGTTCAGTTGGCACCGAACAAATAAATACCCCATTTGGTTTCAACACGCGTTTGACTTCTGCAATCGCTAATTCAGGTTGTTCAAGATGCTCCAACGTTTCTAATGAAATAAATGTATCGATACTACAATCATCGAACGGCAAGGCTAAAATCGAACCGTGCTCAAAACGAGAATTCGTCGTATTGTGCTCTTGTGCATAGGCGATTGCCTCACGATCAACATCCAACCCTGTATAACTTACCACAGCAGGGTTAGACAAGAAAATAGGTGCCGAATATCCGATACCGCATGCACAGTCAACCACAACTCCCCGGGAAAAACTGGCAACGTACTGATAACGCTGGTAATGTTCTTCTCTTAAAAACTGCAACTTAAGAAGATCGTTCTCAATCCGTTCCATACTTACCCCCTGGCCACCACAGACCAGCTATGTTCAATATCATAAATTCCAACGGCACTGAAGTTATCGGCTACAGAAAAATCACAGACTGGTACAGCTTCATTGATTATCTGTATCCCGTCTTGATCATTGACAGCAACTCGCCAGTTATAACTACCTGACAACAGCTTCAATGCAGGAAAATCAATAGTCACTCGTCCTTCCCGACTAAGAGTAAATGCTTCCAAGCCACGCATTGCTGTAGTCGTCCCACAGATATATACCCCATCTTTACGGTAAAGATTAAAGACGAAGGTCAGCCCATCGAATTCTCCATCACTTCCTTCATATTTATAATCGAAAGACAATTTAACATTGTCACCGCTGGCTAGCTCTATTACTGAATTTCCAGACTGATCGAGAAGAGAGACATTAGATATTTTTATTAATCTGCTGCTTATTTCATTCTCTATGGCTTTACTTTCGGCATCTTGAATTTCCATCACACTCTTCTGCATATCAGAAAGATAATTCTGTACAGCAACATCTGCATTTCCAAAATAGCGCTGTACACCTTTTTCAAGGTATAGTGCACTATTACAAATATTTCGAACCTGATAATCATCGTGCGAAACGAATAGGATTGTACATCCATCATTTCTGATTTCATTAAACTTCTTTACACATTTTCGCTGAAAGCGTGAATCGCCGACAGCAAGAATTTCATCTACGATTAATATTTCAGGATCAACATGAATGGCTGTTGCAAAGGCCAAACGAGCAAACATACCACTCGAATAAGTCTTAACTGGCCGTTCGAGAAATTCACCGATATCGGCAAAACTAGCTATTTTATCGAAACGCTCCGTAATCTCTTTACGAGTCAGCCCCAAAAGTGATGCGTTCAGGTAAACGTTTTCACGCCCCGTAAATTCGGGATTGAACCCCGCGCCAAGCTCTAACAAAGGTGCTATACGCCCTTTGGTAAATACGCTGCCGCTTGTTGGTGCCAAAGTTCCACAGATCATTTGTAACAGTGTTGATTTACCGGAACCATTGACACCAATAATACCGACAGTTTCACCTTTTCTAATTTCAAAGTTAACGGAATCCAGAGCAACAAACTCCCTGCCCTTAGTTCCCCGATACCCCAGTAAGGCTCCCAAACGCTGTATAGAGCTGGAATAAATCTGATAAACCTTACGTAAATTTTGCGCAGACACAACGACATCAGAGGACATCAGCAAAGCCTCTCTTTACTTTTTTGAACCAAGTCATAGCTAACACATACAGCACAATACTGATCCCCCAATAGAGTGCATAGTCTTGAAGACTGAATAATTTTCCGAACAGGACAACATCGCGTAAAGCTTCGACAATAAACGTTAATGGATTAATATAAATCAACATCCGATATTGCTCTGGAACAGCATTAACAGGATAAAATATAGGTGACATAAATAACATTAAGGCAATGATAACTGAAACAACTTGCCCCATATCACGAATATAAACACCTAAGGATGACAAAAACAATGAGATGCTATATGATAACAAAATCAATGGTAGGATAATAACAGGAACCAATAATGCCATTAGACTAACAGGTTGTTTTAGTAAAAAACAAAAAATGGCAAAAACAATACATCCCATAAAAAACTGGAATAATGCGCCAAAAACAGATACCCAGCACAAAGATTCAAGAGGGAATAAAACTTTTTTTACATAGCTGACATTATATACATATATCGTTGTCGCTTTGCCGAGGCACTCAGCAATAAAACCATGTATCAGAAGACCGGAAAACATAATCAAAGTATAATTTTCTGTCGTTGCTATTCCCCACCTGGCTTTAAAAACAAAGCCAAAAATAAAGCTGTAGATAGAAAGCATAATCACAGGATTTAGCAGTAACCATACGATACCAAGATTAGTCCCACGATAGCGACTCTCGACATCCCGCTTAGTAAGATTAAAAATTAAACCTGTATTTTTAAACAATGTCTTCATATTAATTATTCATCTGAAAAATGATTTCCGGAACTACTTTATCTAGGCTCATTCGCCTATTGCTATTGCAGACCCCACGTTCACAATATATTTTCTCGCAGTTAAGTATCGCATGCTTAGGTTTTTTGGCCACGCATTTATATTTTTCACTGCTAATAGGGGATAAAAACATAAATATATAACTATCTTCAAATACCTTAGCTAAAGAAAATATTCTTGTAGCAAACTCATACCACGAAACAGTTTTATCCCCGCAGAAATAATATAACATTGGTTCATTAACCCTCTGGTCAATAATAGTAATAATACATTTAGCTAAATCACCAACGTAGGTAGGACTACTAAATTGATCGTTAATAATAGCAAGCGATTTACGTGTCTTCCCCAATTTAAGCATGGTATGCACAAAAGAACTACCATATTCACTGAATAACCAGGATATCCGGAGCACAACGGAACGAGAGCAGGTGGCCAGTACGTCTTGTTCGCCAAGTTGTTTGGTTTGACCATAGACATTTAGCGGCTGCGTTGGCGAATTTTCGCACAAAGAAACACCTTCTTCCATACCGCTAAAAACGTAGTCTGTCGAAATATGAATCAGTAGGATGTTTAGGCTCTCGGCAATAATAGCGAGATTTGCAGGACCAAGAACATTTACTGCCTGCGCAGTGATGATTTCTTCCTCAGCTTTATCTATTAACGTATAAGCTGCTGGATTAAAAATGAAATCTACATTCAACGCCGTGACAATTTGCTGCACTCCAGGCCAATCAGCAATGTCGAGTTGTTTGTGGTCCAGACTAACGAGCGGCCAATTGTCGGGCAATGTATCCGTAAAGCAATGACCTAGCTGTCCATTTCCGCCTGTTACCAGTATACGCATTTAAAAAGCTCGCTAAATAATTTACTTTTAAGATCCTTCTCAGAAAGCTTAGGATGCTCTATGTGTGGTTCAATCGCCAGCCTAGGATAGTTCCAACTCATATAGTGCTCATTCTTAAGAGAATAGTATCGGTGCCTTTGTAAGCAAAGTCAACTTCACCACTTAACAGGCTTTGTTGAATAATCGAACTTTTGCTGAATTGGAGGATAAGATCACGCATTACCTGAGATTGCAGGCGGTCCCATGGCAAAGCAGAAGTTCGTCATCACCAACTGGCGCAATTACAATAAAGCACTTGTCAATCGCGGTTCCCTCACTTTCTGGCTGGATGATGAGGATGTTCAGGCCCGGTATGAGTCCACAACTCCCTCAGCACGCAGAAGACCTCAGCGCTACTCCGACCTTGCCATTACTATCGTTCTGGTGATTAAACGTATATTTCGGCTTACCCCGCAGGCCGTTCAGGGCTTTATTGATTCGATTTTTTCCCTGATGAACGTTCCGTTACGCTGCCCGGATTACAGCTGTGTCAGCAAACGAGCACGGACGGTTAACATCAGTTTTAAAAAGCCCACCCGGAGTGAAATTGCGTATTTGGTTATTGACTCCACCGGTCTGAAGGTTTTCGATGAAGGCGAGTGGAAAGTCAAAAAACACGGAAAAGAACGGCGCCGTACCTGGCGCAAGTTGCATCTGGCCGTTGATGCGGAGACGCATGAAATTATCTACGCAGACCTGCCGTTGAACAACGTCACGGACGCAGAAGCCTTTCCCGGACTTATCCGGCAGACACATCGAAAAATCAGGTCAGCGGCGGCGGACGGTGCTTACGATACCCGACTGTGTCACGATGAACTGCGGCGAAAAAAATCAGCGCCCTCATCCCACCTCGAAAAGGAGTAAGCTACTTGCCGGGTGAGTACGCAGACCGCAACCGTGAGGTAGCGAATCAGCGGCTGAGCGGGAGCAATGCGCGGTGGAAATGGACAACGGAATATAACCGTCGCTCGGTAGCGGAAACGGCCACGTATCGGATATAACAGCTGTTCGGAGGCTCACTGACACTGCGTGACTTTGACGGTCAGGTCGCAGAGGCTCTGGCCACGGTACGTGCACTGAACAAGATGATAAAGGCAAGCATGCCAGAAAGCCCACAGGCTACGGGTATGTTTACCCCAAATCTGATTTATTCAACGAAGCACACTTAACACCAAAAACAATGTGCAAGGTCTGATGGGATCCAAAGCTGCTGCTTGTTGTCCTCAGACAGATTGATCCCCACCATTGTTTCAAAGAAGGTGAATTTGGACGGATGTCCACCACAACAGCATAGACCTCCCCTCTTAGGGTACAGACCAACTTGCCCTGGGGACAAGAGGGCTGGAAGTGTAAAACTCGCAGCACACATCTTATCGAACGGGAATGGTTGTCTTGAACAAAATCATTCTCAATATCAATGAATTCTTGGTAGCACTGCTTTTGGAACGTTTCAAAAAAGAAACCACGCTGGTCACCGAAAATCTTAGGTTCAGTAACTTTGACGCCGGCTATCCTTGTATCAATTACTTCCATTTAGCTACTCATTTGAAGTTTCCCACCCAATCAGCATCTCCCTAAATAGCTTTGTTACAGGTGTGCCAGTTGGAAATGCTGAACTTCTGCTTTGACATGGGACTGCCTGCATTGTCGGAGGATGCGTGATCTGGTCCTCCAATTCAGCAACAGTTCAATTTATTCAACAAAGCCGGGAACTCTATGAATATATGGATGGTCAATTATGATCAAAAAGGCGTGCACAAGGCCAAGTTTCATTTAGAATCAATTAATTACTTAAATAAGGTAGTTCATCTTGGGCGCCAAGGGCGCGAGTAAGGGGGTTTTATGGCGGTTTTAGTCACAGGAGGAGCCGGTTATATCGGCTCTCACACTGTTCTGGCTTTGTTGGAACATGGCGAAGATGTCGTAGTGTTAGACAATTTATCGAATTCTTCCGATGAATCTCTGCGTCGCGTTGAGAAAATCGTAGGCAGAAGTGCCCAATTTTATCAAGGCGATATCCAGGATTCTAAATGTCTGAATCGTATCTTCGAGGCTCACGACATCTCGGTAGTGATCCATTTTGCCGGGTTAAAGGCTGTCGGAGAGTCGACGCGCAAGCCGTTAGAGTATTATCAGAACAATGTCACCGGCACGTTGGTATTATTGGGTGAAATGCGTCGTGCTGGTGTATACAAGTTTATCTTCAGTTCTTCTGCCACGGTGTATGGCACTCCAGAACAAGTTCCTTTGACTGAGACATCTCGTGTTGGCGGTACGACCAATCCTTATGGCACGTCGAAGCTGATAGTAGAACAAATTTTGCAAGATTTAGCTAAAGCAGAACCCCAATTCTCTATTACCGCTTTACGTTACTTCAACCCGGTCGGTGCGCACGAATCTGGCATGCTTGGTGAGGACCCAAATGGTATTCCTAACAATCTGATGCCTTATATTGCTCAGGTGGCGCTCGGAAAACTAGAGAAACTGTCAATTTTTGGTGACGACTATCCAACTCAGGATGGTACGGGTGTCAGAGATTATATTCATGTCATGGATTTAGCTGAAGGTCACCTCAAGGCAATTGAGCACATTGATGATAACAAAGGCTTTAAAGTCTATAATTTGGGAACCGGGGTTGGTTATTCGGTATTGGAGATGCTCAGCGCGTTTGAAAGGGCTTCGGGACGCAATGTGACTTATCAAATAGTACCACGGCGAGAGGGTGACATTGCAGAATGCTGGTCCGCCCCAGGACTGGCGTTGAAAGAATTAGGATGGAAGGCTACCCGCAATTTGGATAGCATGATGCGTGATGCGTGGAATTGGCAGAAGAACAACCCTCAGGGTTATCGTTAAAACAATACACTTGGCTGCGCTGTTGTTCAACCATGCAACCGGGAGTCTATTAAGTGTAATTTAAACGGCTCTGTCGCAAAAGTCTGAAGATGATAAACTTAACGCCCCTTCCATTGACGGAGTGGCTCATGAAACCATTTGAAGTCAGGCTTTTTCAGAGTGACATCATCCTGTGAGCGGTACGCTGGTACTGTAAATATGTAGCGATGTGATGGACGCCCCTTTCTAACGTAGTCAGTGTCATATTTTTACTGACTGAATTATTCTGGGGATAACATCACATTGTAAGTATCTCAACATTAGTTCCACGCACTTTTTGAGATTTCCGGTTTCTCAGCCATCAGCCGGTATTCCTCCGGCGTCAGGTTATTCAGGGATTCATGGGGGAGTTCTCTGTTGTATTCATTCAGCCAGCGCTCTGTAATTTCCCGTGCTTCGTTCAGCGTTCTGAACAGATTAAAATCCAGTATTTCGGTCCGGTACGTCCGGTTAAAACGTTCAATAAAGGCGTTTTGCGTGGGCTTACCCTGCCTGATAAATTCCAGCATCACGCAATGCTCTTCAGCCCATTGTGCCAGAGCCAGTGATATCAGTTCCGGCCCGTTATCCATCCGCATCTTCAGCGGGTATCCACGGTTTGCCGCTATCCTGTCCAGCACTCTCACGACCCGCTGCGCCGGGATATTCAGGTCAATTTCTATCGCCAGCGCTTCACGGTTAAAATCATCCACCACGCTGAAGGTTCGAAAGCGTCGGCCACATGTCAGTGCATCGTGCATAAAATCAATCGACCAGCTCTGGTTCATCGCCTCTGGCGTCGCCGGCGGAGCCGGATTACGCACCGGCAGGCGTTGTTTACCTTTACGACGAAAATTCAGTTCCAGCAGACAGTAAATCCGGTGTACACGCTTGTGGTTCCAGACGTGGCCCTGCCTGCGAAGCACCTGAAAAAGCTTCTTAAAGCCGTAGCGGGGGTAGCGTTCAGCCGCCTCAGTCAGGCTTTGGATCACCGGTTCATCACGTCGCGTGTCCGGTTGATAATGAAATACCGTCCTGCTCAGCGATAACGTCCTGCATGCCTGACGTATGCTCATCGTAAACTGCGCAGTCAGATAGCTGACGAGCTCACTCTTTATCGCTGGTTTTAAAGCTTTTTTCGATAATGTCTTTCAGCGCCCGGCATTCCAGGCTCAGGTCGGCAAACATCTGCTTCAGGTGGCGGTTCTCGTCTTCCAGCTCTTTTATTTTCTTGATATCAGCCGCTTCCATCCCGCCATATTTGGCTTTCCAGTTGTAATAGCTGGCTTCTGAAATAGCCGCCTCACGGCAGACATCTTTTACCGTTCGTCCGGCTTCAACAGACTTCAAAACGGCGATAATCTGGTGTTCGTTGAATCGTACTTTACGCATGGTGATCTCCTTTTGGGGACATAATCAGTATGTCGGAAGATCTCTAAAAGTGAACGGTTCTTTTTACAGGGATACTTACACCTGCACACGGATAATTAAGCGGTAAGACTAAATTCAGGGGAAGACTACAGGATGATACTGAGTATCAGGTTAAACAGATTACTGAACGCGGCTAAAGCAGGCGGCAACCTGCATTAACCGCTGACCAGAAACAACTGACAAGGAGTTGATGATGGCAGAGCACAATACTAAGCCAGAAGTAAGTATTTCCAAAACGTTACGGCGTCTGAAGGTCGGTTATGTGAGCGTGCGCCACGAAGACCACAAGATACACATGACCCGTTTTTACAGCCGCCACCCCTGCCTGCATCTGAAGGGGGACTGGCTGGCAGAGGCGGGGTTTGTGACCGATACGCCAGTTACCGTGACCGTTGAGCACGGGCTGCTGATAATACGACCGCTGGCTGAGTGACAGATAAAAAATCGGTTTGGTGAACGGGATCAAATTATTTTGGATATGAAATCGCAATTTTATACTCATCACAGATAAATCCCTCATCTGCTTTATTATGAGGAGTGTTATCTGTTGAGTAGTATCTCAATTTTGGCAGTTCATTTTGTATTTTAAATTTTAGCTCCTGTGATATTTTTTTCTTAAAGAATATTATTTTTTCGATGTTAGACCATCCATCTGATACCTCTTTCACAGAATTACCGTCCGAGAGAGAAAGCTCGATAGCATGGTTTATATAAGGTGATTTAGTCATTCATTCCCCCAAATCTATTTTATCTATTAATTTCAATTGATTATTGTAATTTTTTATGAAGTACTGATCGGCTTCACCAGGTCCCAACAATGGGTTAGCCATTACTTTACCAGATGGAATTTTTATATCATTGATCACTTCATAAATTCCCATTTGGGGACGATAACCAAACTCTGGGTGAGGAGATACTTGTAAGCTTTTAAATATCGATTCTCTACTGAATTCTGCATTTAGCAGTGTATCCAATGAGGTATAATAAGAAGATTGTCCGGGTATTCCTCCGTAAACTTTACTACCAGCAGGTAAAGTAACCATGGTCCATTCATCTGCTTTGTATCCCCATTGAAGTTGGTCAGATTTCGCAATGTGGACCCCAAAATTAGACGATTCACGTGCTTGTTGGCTGGCTGCAATATTTTCCTTAACTCTTTCAGATATGGATAACGCGGCATTGCTGGAATTAGCTTCTTTTAGCATCGCACCCAGTTTATTAGCCGCTGTCGTTCCCAGCACAGGAGAAATTGACGCCGCTATAACTTTCATTCCATCATAGGTTTCGATGTATGCAGTGGCCTTATCCTTATCAATCCCAAGCTGTGCCATGGCATAGTTGACCATCGCATCTTTCACCTGCTGCTGATTTTGTGCATCAACACTAGTGATATTCAGCAGATTGACTATATGTCCGTAAGCATCAGCATACTGCTGACTGGCTTTTGAATTGTAGTTGCCAAGCCCCTCATACCCTTCTTTCGCTTCTATAACTTTTAACCGTTCACTTGCACAGGCTGCACTCGCAGCTTGTCCGTTCGCACACGCAGCTATTACTGCCTTATCACTGCTGATATCTTTCTCAAGCAGGGCATCATACTTCTGCTGTGCTTTCTCACGCTCTAACGGGTCTTTACTGTTTCTGAGTGTCTGTTTCGCTAATTCAAGCTCTGTCTTCTCCGACACACTCAGATAATTATTCTCAACCGCATTCTTCCCAATCTGGGCAGCTCCGACTGTATCAGCCGTACTGTCGCCAATCAAACCACCTGCAAGACCCGCTGCCAGCGTGGAAAGCGTGCTGATAGTCTGTTTCTGCTCTTCTGTCAGTCTATCAACCGGAATTCCCGGGTACATCTGCTGGGCTACAAACTCCGCTGTTACCCCTGCCGCCGCTCCACCCAGAGCATTATTTCCCTGTACCGCCGCAAGAGCAGCGCCCAGGACCGCATGCGCCATCAGGTTCGCTTCTTTATTTAACGTACCATCCGCATTTGTAGTCTGACGGTGGATAACCTCGGCCAGATAAGGTGACGCGCCCCCGGCAAGGGCTTTCCCAATATCGCCTCCCGCCAGCCCCTGCACCGCAGCCTTCGCCGCCTGAATACCCTGCTGGATTGCACTGCCGGTGCCGTACTTCGCCATTTCAGTTTTGTACACATCAGTATTGCGTAATTCCTCTGCAGACAGCCCCGGATGTACTTTTTTCGCCTCACTCAGACCAGAGATATCGCCCTGCGTGCGCGCAATATCTGCTGCCTGACTCCCTATTTCACCTATCAGCTGCGCTTCCTTCAGCCGGTTCTGCTCTTTCTCTTTATCAAAAATCGGGCTCAGCGTCTGATTCGCATGCTCAACATCACGACTCAGCGTGCAGATATCCTGCTGCTGGTTAACCGTGTCACGCACCACCAGGCTGCCCTCACTCATTGCCGAGTACGTCGTCGAGCTGGCACTGCCCTCGTTTGCAGCACCTATCAGCAGGTTATTCGCCGCATTGCCCAGAAACTGACTGCCTATGCTTCCACTGGTGCCGATACCGGCACTCTGGTGCTCAACCTTATACTCTGCCTGATTGGTGATATTGCTAAAGCCAAGCGTACCGGTATCAAGGCGGTTGTTGTCTGCCGTGGCGGTCGACCCTATCACCGCCCCGTTCAGCTGGGTATGGCCGCCAACCGTGATATCAAAACCGCCTTTACCCGGGAAAATACCTGTCTGCTCCTGTACCGAGGCATAGGTACTGTGCATTTTATCTTTCGACAGACTGAGCGAAGCTGACCCACCGCCCATACTGGCACTGCCGCCAGCACTGATGCTGGTCTGTTTTGAATCGTAATTATCGGTATCCTGCTGGCTGGTAAGCATCAGGTCCCGACCAACATCCATCACCACCTTATTCGCGCTGACCTGAGCTCCGGTGAGCGTGGTATCGCGGCCACTGACAACCGTAACCCGGTTACCGGCGTTAAGGGTGGTTTCGCTGTAAGATGTGCCATTGCCTTTCTCACTGCCCAGGCTCTTGTTGCCACTGGCGTTAACCGAGATTCCATTGGCTCCGCTGCCAAAATTAATCCCAACGCCGACAGAGCCGCCATGACTTTCATTTTTGCCGTCAAGCTGCTGACGGTTAGCCGCCGTTTCAGCAGCACATCGCGCTGCGCATTAAGCAGCATTTCATTACCGGCCTGCAGCGCGCTGCCCTGCACACGGATATCTCCCTCTGAGGCTTTTATCGTGAGATTACTGCCGGCAGTTAACTGACTTCCCTGACTCTGGCTGCTCGTTTGGGTCTGCGTGGAGGTGGATGACTGACTGCCCCAGGAGAGGTTAACGCCAATCACACTGCCAGGTGAACCGCCTTCAGCGCTATTAAGCTCAGACCCCTGATACGCCTGAACACCGCTGAGCGCCGACTGCACGCCCTGCAGCGCCGCAAGGCGACCGTTACTTTCCTCTCGGGCTGAGTTTGCCTAGGTAACTGCCTGATTAATGGCACTGCCTACCGTGCCGGAGAGCGCCAGCGTGAAACCACTGGTTTTCTGCTCGGTAATATGCGTTTGTGTGCTCTGATGTTCAGCCGCCAGAATATCGACGCTTTTCCCGGCGAGCAGCATATCCTGCTGACTCACCACATCTGACCCTTTGACGGTCAGTTTATTGCCTGCTGTCAGGCTGACATTGCCCTGAATGCTGCCCACGCTACTGCCCACACTGCTTAGTGTGTCACCGTTGTCAGTGGTCTTCAGTGTCTGCTTACCAACACTGATACCGATCCCCCCCGTGCCTGAAAGACCACTGTGCTTTTCACTGTACTGATGTGATTCCTGGCGGCTTTCAGTGGCAGACTCAATTGTCAGATTATTACCCGCATGAAGCGAGAGATCATGGCTGCTGACCACCTGACTGCCGGTCACGGTAAGATTATTACCTGCCTGCATAGTAACAGTATCACCACCCAGCGAACTACCATTAACCTGCTGCGCATTCAGAGAGTGGTGCGTTTCTGCAGTGGATGAGGAGAGGAAACCGCTGCTGCTGGTTTTGTAATACTGTTCAAAACTGGTGCTGTCAAGAGTGTGCTGACCATTGATGTCGTTACCTGCAACCGCGGTGAGTGCCTGGCCTGCGGAAAGATTACCTGAAGCGACATTGATATCATGCTGAGCACTCAGGGTGACGTTACCTGTCCCTATCACATCACTGCCAGTCTGGTGTGTCGCGCTGTGATGTGCCCAGTTGTCTTTACCAAAATTCAGATCATCACGGCTGCCCGTGGTGACGGTAGTCAGATTAATATCACCCCCGGCTGCGAGTACAGTCTGCCCGCCTTCACCACTGTTGACGACCTGAGCCGCCTGCAGATTAATATCGCGTGAGGCCTGTAACTGCAGTTTACCGTCAGATTGCTCAACGTAAAAACCAGCTACGCGATCAACAGCAGTCCGTGCGAAATGGCCATCTTCACTTTCGGCCGTGCGCGTAGTCGTGACTGCATTGATGTCACGTCCTGCCTGTGCCAATAATTTTTGATTGGCTGAGATAACGCCGCCAATATTATTGATATCAGTACCCGCAACCAGAGCCATCTCGTTGCTATGAATAATACCACCCAGATTGTTGATATTTTCTGCAATGATCGTGCTGTTTTGCTGACCTTTTACCCGCCCGCTGTTAGTTAAATCACCGGAGAGGCTGAGCGTGAGCCGGTTTCCGCTCAACAACGCACCACTGCCATCCAGATCACCCTGTTTGACTCTGGCATACACCTGTGGAACCAGCACCTGCTGCACGCTGCCATCAGCCATTTTAACAGGCTGAGCGACCATCCAGACGATATCACCGGTAAGTAAAGCCATTTGTTGAGCTGTCAGCGCCACACCAGGAACCAGGTTATGCTGCTTCCCGAACTCAATGGCGTTATTCATCAGAGCCTTAAACTGGTTTTCATCATTACTGTACCCCTCAAGATAGCGGTTACCTGTCAGGGCAATCACCTGCTCGCGGATAAGCTTTTGTTCGTAATAGCCATCACCAAGGCGTTTAAGCACATTGTTGGGATTAGTGACAAAGGCATTCATCATGTAATCGGACCCGAGCCACTGCTTATTGTTGGTAAAGCGTGCATCGGTTTCGACCAGGTAACCCGTGGTACTCGCAGGATTAACCTGAAACAGACTATTATCGGGTAATTGAGTATTCGGACCACTGATACGTATCAGGTTGCCATCCTGGCTGTTAACCTCAAACAAACTGCCTGGTGGTAATACCACCTCACCAGGGATGGAAGGACGTGTTGCTGTATCATTGGGGGTATTCACCCCGGAGAGGTTAAGCTCGCCCGGCGTCCGGATATCACCTTGAACAACGGTATTCTGGTGAGCGTCCAGTACCAGACCACTCCCCTGAACCGTCGCGTTAGACGCAATAGTACTGGGTTTGAGAGTAATGCCCTGAATTACCGTTGGCGGCGTATAATCGATAGTACGCGTTTTTGATTCATCACTCCCTTTGTGGGATTTACGCCAGTAACTGGTCGCATGCCCGTTATCGTTAATTTGCCGGTTGGCGGCCACCTCAACATTGTTGACACTGGCAGCATTGAGTGCCAGTTGTCCACCAGCAACAATCTGGCTTTTATCATTGACGACCTGACTGGCATTAATCTCAAGATTACCGCCAGCAATGATTTTTGCCGGGTCACTCTCCTGCACGCGGTCTTCGGTTATCGTCCGGGTATAGTCGTAGTGAGTAAAACGGTCACCATTCGTGGTGTGACAAATAACGCCCTCAATACACAGGATATTGACCTCATCCTGGTAGATATAAATGTTATAATCATTGACGTTATAACGTATGCCATTATTGAGTCGGGCTACTTCATATTCCGAAATATGTTCCTGAGAGACCAGCACATTTTCCAGCGTAAAACGATCGTTGATATTGTTGATATCCGCGATGTTTAGCGTCATATTTCCGGCTGATTCAAGAGTGGCGCTGTGGTTGTTCAGCACCGTAGCCTGTCCGCCGGCACGGTAATCCGCATCCAGCATGCCGCCAACAGAAAGACTACCATCACTGTAAATCAGCGCATGATCGCGATTGTTGAGTACCCCGATGCCAAGATCAAGTGTCTGACGGGCCGCCAGCGTTGCTGCCTGCCCTTGTTCAGCCAGATTATTCAGGGTACCTGCCTGAATAGCCAGCGCATCGCCATAAATTCTGCCACTGCCGATATTATTGACCGTGGCTCCGTTAAGACGGGTGTAAAACCCATCGATTAGTCCATAATTGGTTAGGGTCTGGCTGGCGGTCAGCTGCGTGGTGGTGGCGCTTAGCTCGCCATCCTGATTGTTTTGCAGGTCAGTGGCACTGATATTGAGTGTATTGCCCGCCTGGATCAAGGCATCGTTGGTCAGTTTACCTGCGGTGGTCAGTTGCAGGTTATGACTGGCCTGAAGGGTACCCGTATTTAACAAGTCCTGCACCAGCGTCAGGGTGAGATCCCCCAGAGAAAACAACCGTCCATCACCACTTAGTGCTTCTGCTTCCAGCGATAACAGGGTACCCGCTTCAATGCTACCACTGCGATTGAGAATATTTTGTGCGCTGATGACTGACGCGCGTTGAGTGCTGAGCAAACCGTCGCTGTTGTTGAGTAAGCCCTGAAGCGCCAGTGTCATGCTGTTATCGGCCAGAATCGTACCGTTGCTGTTATTTAACTCTCTGGCATGGACAGTAATATCACGCGCCAGCACACCTTTTTCCCCTGACTGTAGTGGTCAACTAATTTTGGCCACACGACCTGACTGTTCGTGGAACAGCCGCTCTGATTCATTTGGCGTTAAGCCACCGTTATACCAGTGGGGCCGGATGGCACTGTAATAGCCCGTGATGTAGCTGATTATCGCGCTCTGAGCCTCGTTGAAGCTGTTATAGCCCTTCGTCGGCACCCATTCGGTCTTCAGGCTCCGGAAGAACCGCTCCATCGGGGCATTATCCCAGCAGTTACCCCGGCGACTCATGCTCTGCTTTATCCGACAGCGCCACAGACCCTGCCGGTACTGACGGCTGGTATAGTGGCTGCCCTGATCGCTGTGGAACATCACGCCTGTTGGCTTACCCCGAAGCTCCCAGGCCATCTGCAATGCTTTGACCGTGAGGGCCGAGTCCGGCGACGTCGATATCGCCCAGCCCACAGGTTTGCGGGCGAACAGATCCAGCACTGCTGCCAGATAAGCCCAGCATTTTCCCGTCCAGATATACGTCACATCGCCGCACCAGACCTGATCCGGCGCGGTAACCGCGAACTGCCGGTCGAGATGGTTCGGTATTTCAATGTGTTCGTTCCCGCCGCGTTTGAATTTATGCGCCGGGACCTGGCAACTGGCGATATCCAGCTCTTTCATCAGCTTACCGGCCAGCCATCGCCCGAGTCTGACGCCCTTAGCGCTGACCATCGTGGCGATACTTCTCGCGCCAGCAGAGCCACCACTGGCGTTCCAGACTTCACTGACGAGACTCCGTTTAACGGCACGCTCGGCGTCAGAATCCCTGCCATTTTTACGAATGTAGCGATAACTGCTTCGGTGAACACCGAACAGCCGGCCCAATGGCGCTACCGGGTAGTGCGCCCTCAGACTGTCTATTATCGTGAACTGTTCAGGGAGTCCGACATCAAGAGCGCGGTAGCCTTTTTTAGGATTTCATTCTCCATTTCAAGGCGTTGTATCCGTTTTCTCATTTCCCTGAGTTCAGTCTGCTCAGGCGTCAGAGGCAGCCCCGGGGGCGTTTTCCCCTGGCGCTCGATACGTAACGATTTTACCCGGCGGTTGATGGCGGAGAGGCTGACGTTCATCGCCTTAGCCGCCTCGCCGTGAGTGTAGTTCTGATCCAGGACCAGTTTTGCCGCTTCGACTTTAAATTCAGCAGTAAATGCTTTGCTCATTGGTTCACCTATAAGATGTTGAGGTGAGCATATCACCTCTGCTCAGGTGGCCAAATTCAGTGTGCCACTACAGACTCAGTATTGGTGTTCAGCAGATTATCGGTGTTGATGATCAGCGCAGCAGCACTGTGAATCAGCCCGTCGTGGTTATCAAGCTGCGCGGTCTGGGAGTTGAGATTGATATCACCCAGCGCCTGAATCTGACCTTGCTGGTTATTGATGTCGCTGCTCGTCAGGCTGAGAGATGTGTTAGCGGCGAGTTGACCTGCCAAGTTATTGAATGTGCCACTGGTAATGTTCATGGCACCATTGGTTGCCAGCAGACCGCTGCGATTATCAATATCGCCGCTGTTCAGCGTCAGCGCATGTTGTGCGCTGAATATACCGTTTTGATTACTGAGCAGGCTGCCTCGTGTGTTCCAGACCATATCCTGCCCGGATTGAACCTTGCCGTTACTGTTGTCCAGCGCGTCAGTGACAGCATAAATCCCGGTCAATCCTGTCAACTGACCATACTGGTTGTTGACGGTCTTATTATCGGTGCTCAGCCACTGATTGCTGATAATCTGCCCGGTCTGGTTATCCAGGTAACCGGTGAACAGTGTCATGTTTCCCTGGCTGGTGATATGACCATCATTGGTGTTACTGAGGCCCATTCTCTGGGTGTTGAGATCCAGCGCACCTGCACTTTGTATTCGTCCCCCGTTATCATTTTGTAAGTTGAGGGTCGTGAGGGAAAGATTGCCGAGGGCGCTAAGCTGACCTTGCTGGTTATTGAATGCGGCGGTTGTGATTAGGGCATCAGCCCCGCCGACCAATTGTCCACTCTGGTTGTTGAAATCACCTGAATTAAGTTGTAAAGCCTGGCTGGCTGCGATAATGCCTGCTGCGTTATTAACCCGGTATCCCTGAGTGTCGAGCACTAATGCTCCACCTGATTACAGTACTCCGGCACGGTTATCCATGCCAGCAGTGGTTAGCATCATCTGGCTATCCGCCAGCCATTTACCCGACTGATTATTAAGATGCGCGGTGGTAGCATTAATACTTTTAGCGGCAACCATGCCGTTGTGATTATCAAATTCACCGGTTGTCAGTGACAGTGCACCAAAGCTGACCAATCCACTCTGTGGGCCACTGCCACTATTGAGCAGGGTATTGCCGCGTGTATCAATGCCAAGATCTTTGCCGGCCTGAATCAGACCAGCACGATTATCGATAGCGTTACTGACGATATTCACTTTACCGTCAGTTGCCATCAAGCCGTCTTGATTATTAAGCGTACCGTTGAGAAAGATGCTGAGATCACCGCTATCAAAAGCAGTCATCTCGCCGCTGTGATTAGTGAGAGTGTCTGCAGCAATCGCGATAGCACCGGCCTGGGTTGTCGCTTTGTTCAGGTTTACATCAGTACCACTCAATAACATTTTGCCATGACTGACAATACTGCCGCTTTCACCGTCGAGAACAGTGCTACGTATGTCGAGCTGACCATTACCGGCATGCAAAACAGAGCCGTGTTGGTTATTGAGTTGGTTGGTATCGAGACTAAGGCTGTTACTGTTGGTGGCAATGATCCCTTCGCGGTTATCAATTCCCTCGCGCATGGCTAATTGCAAATCGGTGTGGCCGAGTTGTTGTATAGTGCCTTTCTGGTTAGACAGCTTACGGGCGTTAATTTGCAACTGAGCAGCAGAGAGTTTGCCACCATCATGGTTAATGCTTTGGCTGGTGGTCGCGGAAAAGCGTTCGCTGGCGGCAACATTAGCATTTGATGTTGTAATATCACCTTGCCTCGCGACTATATCGATACTCTTACCACTGGTCTGGCTATGGCTCAGGTCAACCTGGCTGGCCTCAACAGAGAGTGCTGAAGCGGCAATATTCTGACCATTCGAGGCCAGAGCATCTTTACTCTGTAGAGTTAAGCTACCATGGTCAGTAAGGATGCCGTTACTGTTAACCCCGGCAGCCAGCACACCGGTGCGGCTACTGTTAATTTGCCTGGCCGTGAGGGTAGTATCGTTACCGGCAGCGATAATACCGCGGTTATCTACCATATCCGCTGCTTTTAGCGCGCTATAACCTGATGCGTAAAGTTTACCCTCGTTGCTGATACTCCCCTGAGTATCCAGCGACAGATTCTGTTGTGCTGTGATGGTGCCGCTATTACTGATGCTACCGTCGGCATTGACTATCACATCACCCGCTGAGGCTCCGATATTTCCGGTATTGCGTACTCCCAGTCCCTGTTCCGTGCCCTTTAGCCGGATTTTGTTGGCATACATTCCGCCGATATTCGATACATCCAGTGCAAAAGCCGGGCGTGTACTATTATCTGCCTCTTTGGCACTGATATTTTGATGTGCAGCATCAACAATATTAGTCCCCGTGGTCACATTGATTTCACTGGCCCAGATCCCGGCATTCACTTTTACAGAACGGGCAATCAGGTCAGCATGGTCGCTGTTACTGGCATCCATTCCGTTGCCATGAACCACGATTTCACCTCGTGTCACATCATAACCGGTGACCAGACCATTGCTCATCTGTACACCACCCGTGGTCAGAGTGGTGCGGTTGGCGTTGATGAAACCACATCCATCACAGGTGATGCCTGCAGGGTTAGCAATGATTACCTGGGCTTTTTTGCCGGCAACTTCAATAAAACCGTTTAGTTTGCTTGGGTCGCGTGAGTTGACTTCATTGAGAATTATTTTTGCTTCATTTTTTGCCAGCCATGGATTGGCCGTAACCATGCCCCCCAACTGGGTCTGGGTATTGGTATGAGAGTTATTGAGAATAACGCCTTTTTGATCAATATCGAATTGGCTGTACACATTACGCGAAACTCCCCCGGCACTGGGGGTTTGAATATTGACCTGCGGGGTGCCATTAGCACTGTTCACAATAGTCGGTTGTTGCTTGCCTGGCGCGGTATTATCGGCTACGACGCCTGCGCTGGCAGGCATGACGACACCGAGCATCAGCCACAGGCTAAAACATAATGGGTTGATCGCGCTAACGCGCTGGCTGAACGAAGAACCCCGGCACTTACTCTGGTTTCCACCGGCAGATGCTGCTTTGGCGATATCAGCGACCACCATCAACATACCGCGGGCCTTGTTGAAGATAATACGATAACAGTGTTTATTCATGATAGCGTCCCTGACTTATCTTTTTTTACTCGTGCTGAGAGTGGTGCTGCCGCACGCCACGCTTTGGCCTGTGATGCAGTAATGTTGTCGCCATGAAAATTCATTACGCACAGGCCACGACTGTCACCCCGGTGATACAGTGAACGGAAACAACGTTCCGGGAATAGTGCGCGAGTGACCAGTCTGCGAAGCGGGAAGAGATCACCAAATGGAGCGATGAAGTCACGCAACCACATGCGTTCGCCGCTGGCCCAATCGCTCTCCTGAAGAAGCAGAGGAGATTTAGTAAGATAACGGTGCTCAGCATCGGTATTCAGCCACATCCAGCTCAGATATAACACCGGTTGTCCGTTGCGGCTGGCGATAGCATATTGCTGGCGTTTTATTGCTGGCAGCAGTAAATCGGGCAAAGCATAAAGTGGTGTCTCACGGTGCATTTTTGAATGCATCCATAGCCATACAGCCGCGCCAAGTGCCTCCGCTTCACCCATCTCTCCACCCAGTAGCATGGGCGCTTGTACATCATAATTACCCAGCTGCATACTCAGTAGTTCCAGTTCAGATTGAACCCCAGCGTGACCGGGTTGGTGTGGTAGCCGTCAGGTTTTGAGAAAGGAACACCAGCGAACAGGTCATAACCCGTGTGCAGAACACTACCACGGATACCGATAACCCCCCCTGCAAGTCGTTTACCGATGTTGTCATCACTGCCCCGACCGCCAATTTCACCGTAATCTGCGCCGAGGTATAGCTCCTGACCAGGCAACGGGGTGTACCAGCCAAGATCGTTGCGTACATACCAGCCACGATCGGCACTGAGTAAGCGCTCACCATCGAAACCACGCACTGTCCAGCGCACACCAATCGAAAATTGATCCTGGGGTGTCAGGGGCGTGTTACTGCGCTGATGTGAATATTGTGTATTGTAATGGAACCGCTGACCGGCAATCTGAAAGGGAATCTCCAGTTGCGTATTAAACTGTACTATTTTACTCAGCGCAGTGCCTTCACCCCACCACTCTTCAGGAGCCGGACGAGCACCGAACCAGCGCGTGCCTCGCTGGTAGCTTATCCCTGCATCTAATGTCGCCCATTCAAAATAGTGGCGATGTTGCAGGCCCAGTTTCCATGCTGAGGTAAGACGACGTTGTGCTTCTATTTCGGTATCGGCGATGAAGTTTTTATTTTCGCGCACCGTGACATCGTAAGTGAGAGTGGTTTTCTGACTGCCGTTACGATGCAGAACCCGGCTGAGTTGTCCGCCAAGGCTCTTGCTCTTACCGCTGTAACGTATGTCATCGTTCAATCCGGAAATCGTCTGGTGATAATCATAATCGTTGGCATTGATGCTCAACAGCCAGTAACCAAAAGGAACAGAGTAGTGCCCGGTATAGTTGCGGGTTCCTTTATTGTGTTGGGTATTGAGATCATGAGTGGCTGAAATATAAAAAAGATCACTGAGCGATAACGGATTATCCAGCGACAGAGTGACTCCCCCCTGATAATGTCCTGTATTGCGGGTGCCTGAATCATCCAGAGAGGCACCAAGACGCCAGAATCTGTTCTGTGTACGTAGTAACACGATGTCGCTTTCACCGGGTTGCGTGCCGGGAACAATTTTCATACTGGCTTGTACAGTGGGTAGCCGTTGCAAATTTTCCAGCCCCTGTTCGATATCCCTCAGATCAAGAAGCTCTCCGGCATGTGGCGGGAACGCGTTGTACAGGGTGACATAACGGTTGCTTTCTGATGTCAGCATCACCTGGCGGATTTTTCCCGGCACCAGCGTGAGCTTGAGTGTACCACTGTTTAAATCTTGTCCCGGTGCCAGCACGCGCGTAGTGACATAGCCACTGTCGATCAGGCGATTTTGCAATGCACCCATCAGCAGGTTAATACCCTGAGTTCAAGGCAAAAACCCTCAGCTCGCGCGGTAATAAGCCGCAATGGTAACCAGTGTGGCAGAGCATCCTGACCTGTCAGTTTTACCTGCTGAATGGGGAAACAAGGTTTTTCCGCCGGAAAAATTAACTTCCCGCCTGAGGTGGCCACGGGAGAAAGACGTACATCCGGTGTGGCTGGTGTGAGTTGTTGCTCAAGCGCTTTTTGCTGCTGTTCCTGGTGGATAAATTGTTGGTCGACTGCGCTCACCGCAGACGAAAAAAGCAGCGATAAAAACACCAGTGGGCTGAAACGAATAACAGAAAAAGAGAGATAATGAGCCATGACTGTCCTTGTCATTTAATTCAAAGTAATCTAATAATTATGTAAATGTAAAAATCAGTGGCACATCATAACAACTATTAAATTAATGTGAAAGTCACTCATAAGCTAAATTTATTTGTGAACAAGTATCTGGCGTGCAAACCTGTTCTCTCATCCTCTCCACAAAGTGCAGACACCGCACTGAACAGGTTTTGTTTTCAAACTGTTCCGTTCTGCGGCCGCCACAAGCAGTGTGACGGCGCCAGCAGCAGAGACCACATTCGCTATAATAAAACACTGCCATGCTGATTATTTCCCGGCAGGCAAAGTGCTCTCCAGTGGTTATGGATACGAATGTGACTAATTTTTCCTTAACATCTCATCGCATAGTGACAAACTCTTCTGCGCCAGTGGGATGAATAGCAACCGTATTATCAAAATCACCTTTAGTCGCACCCATTTTCAGTGCTACCGCAAAGCCCTGCAGCATTTCATCCATTCCGTAGCCAATACCATGGATGCCGATAATTTTCTCTTCCTTACCCAGGCAAATCAGTTTCATCCGGCAGGGTTGACGATGCTGAGTGACGGCGGTGTACATCGCAGTGAACGAAGAGTGGTAAACCGTTATCTGCTCGTCACCGTATTTTTCCCGCGCCTGCGGCTCTGTTAATCCCACGGTGCCAATAGGTGGGTGGCTGAATACCACTGTCGGCACATTGCTGTAGTCCAGATGTTCATCCGGTTTATTGTTAAACAACCTTTCCGATAAACGCCGCCCGGCAGCCACCGCCACCGGCGTCAGCTCTATCGCACCGGTATTATCGCCTACGGCATAAATACCTGGCACATTGGTATTTTGGTAAGCATCAACCGTGATATAACCTTTCTCATTACAGCTAACGCCTGCTGCTTCCAGATTCAAATTGTCGGTGGCAGGCTGACGGCCTATCGCCCAGATCAGGCAATCCACCACCTGCTGCTGACCATTTCCCAGGTGCAGTGTCAGACTGCCGTCACTGTTACGACTCACTTTCTCAGGGGAGGAGTGGGTATGCAGTACAGGCCCCTCTTCATTCATCACCTCAACCAGTGTCTCTGTGATCATAGGGTCAAATGCGCGTAACGGGCTCTCTTTACGCACATAAAGGTGCGTTTCAGAGCCCAGAGCATTCAGCACACCAGCGATTTCGACGGCGATGTATCCGGCACCAACGACCGCCGTTCTGGCAGGTAACGAGGTGAGTTCAAAGAAACCATCAGAGTCAATGCCAAGCTCTGCACCGGGAATTGCCGGGTGATTGGGGCGTCCTCCCGTTGCAATCAGAATATGGTCAGCGGTGATCTGCTCACCATCGACCTCGACGGTATGAGCATCAACAAAACGGGCAAAACCGTGAATCACATCCACCTGGTTTTTGCTCAGTACCTTGTCATAAGAGTGATGAATACGCTCAATATAGGCACTACGGTTCTTTACCAGCGTTGACCAGTCATGGTGATTAAGCGTGGTATCGAAACCGTAATCAGGTCCATATAATCTGATAGCTTCAGCAATCTGAGCCGCATGCCACATCACTTTTTTCGGCACGCATCCCACATTGACACAGGTGCCTCCCAGGGCATTGGCTTCAATCAGCGCACATTTTTTTCCATACATTGCGGCGCGATTCATTGAAGCGATGCCACCACTGCCACCGCCAATGGCGAGATAATCATAATGTCTGGTCATCCGATCTGTCCTGTAGGTCAGTAGAGAGAATAATATTCAGCGTGATTAGAAGATGAACGCCGTAGAGTAACAGTGTAGCCTTAGCCTGAGGATTACCGCAAAGTTTGCCGCTATGATTATAGTGACCACGTTGCTATTGCACAGGTAGCGTTATCAACTCAGGGGAAAAGTCGTGGAATTGTTATTTTTAGGAACAGGGGCCGGAACGCCAAGCCGGCAACGCAATGTCACCAGTATCGCAGTTAATTTTCAGAGTCATCATCCCGTTAGCTGGCTATTTGACTGTGGTGAAGGTACACAACAACAGATTCTGCGCTCTCCGGTAAAGCTTGGGAAAATAGAAAAAATTTTCATTACCCATCTGCACGGTGATCACATTTTTGGGCTCCCGGGCTTCCTGACCAGCCGATCAATGATTGGTAACACAACTCCATTAACGCTGTTTGGGCCTGCTGGGCTGAAAGAGTATGTCGATGTTAATATCCGGCTCAGTGGTTCATGGATAAGCTTTCCTCTGGAAATCATCGAAATCAGTGCGGGTGAAATCTATCGGGATGACTACGTGAGTGTTATTGCACAACCGCTGACCCATCCGGTTCCGTGCTTTGGTTATCGCATCACAGAACGTGATAAACCGGGAGCCTTAGATGTGCAAACATTACTTGCAGAAGGTATTGAGCCCGGCCGGCAATTCCAGGCACTTAAAGAAGGAAAAACCGTGACATTAGAGGATGGCCGCATCATCAATGGATGGGACTATCTCGGACCAGCGACACCCGGGCTCACCGTAGCCATCTTTGGGGATACCGCCCCAACCCCCTGCGCACAGGCACTTGCCAGCCAGGTGGATGTGATGGTGCACGAAGCTACCCTCGAAGCCGCCATGCAGGAAAAGGCCAATGCACGGGGGCACTCAACAACGGTGCAGGCGGCAGAAACGGCAAAAACCGCCGGTGCGAAAAAGTTGATTATCACCCATATCAGCTCACGCTATACCCGCGAAGAAGGAGAGAGGCTACTGGATGAGTGTCGAGCGATTTTTCCCGATACTGACCTGGCTCATGACTTTTCCCTATTTTCACTGTAACAGCCAGCCAGTAGTTAGCCCCCTGGTGTGCTACTCAGGTACAATCCAGTGAACCTTTGTATGTCCGGTCCCCTGAGGAGATAAGCGCTGATGCAGCCAGGGTAAAAGTGTATGCATCTGCTGTTCCAATTTCCAGGGCGGGTTGATCACCACCATGCCGGATCCTGTCATGCCATGACGGTCACTGTCCGGTTTGACCGCCAGTTCAAGCTGTAAAATACTTCGGATACCGGTCGCTTCGAGCGCACCAAACATTCTCTTGACCTGTTGACGTAACACTACAGGATACCAGAGTGCATAAACCCCGGTACTGAACCGTTTATGCCCCTCAGCAATACCGCTGACTACGGCCTGATAATCGGTTTTCAGCTCATAAGGTGGGTCAATCAAAATCAATCCACGACGGGATACCGGGGGTAATTTCGCTTTTAATTGCTGATAACCATCAGCCCGCTCCGTGCGAGCTCTGTCATCTTTGGCAAACTCACTGCGTAACAATGGGAAATCCGCCGGGTGCAGTTCTGTCAGTTGCAGACGATCATCTGCACGCAGCAGGTGCAGGGCAATCAACGGCGAACCTGGGTAAAAACGCAGCTCACCTTGTGGATTGAGTGCCCGCACGCAAGAAAGATAAGTATTCAATAGCTCAGGGATATCATCCTGTTGCCAGATACGCGCGATCCCCTCCTGATACTCCCCGGTGCGCTCTGCATGGCGACTGTTTAACTGATAACGCCCGGCACCCGCGTGGGTATCCAGATACAGATAGGGTTTTTCTTTTTCATTCAGTGCTTCAATAATCAAACTTTGTACAGTGTGTTTCAGTATATCAGCATGGTTGCCAGCATGAAAACTATGGCGGTAACTCAACATATCGGGTATCTGTCCAGTAAAGATCGGGCGTAGCGCCCAGTATAACGCTCTGCCATCAAAAAATCGCTGTTAACCTGAGGCTCGCTGCCAGACGGGATAGGTAAAAAACAGCAGATGCAGCATGTTAAACAAAAAATGGACCAGAGCAGAAACCCACACGGAACCACTCCACAACCAGGCCAGTCCGTAGATAACTCCCGCCAGCGTAGCGAACACGATCAGCAAACCTCCCCCCTGGAAGTGAACCAGCCCGAACAGTAATGCGGCCAGTAACAGACCGCCGTAGCAGCCCAGCCACTGACTAAGCCGCTGTTGCAGGTATCCCCGGAACAGAGCCTCTTCAGCCAGAGAGACAAAAAATAAGTTTGCCAGCATAAACTGGGGTAGCCACTCGGGGAAAAAATGGTGCTCTGGTTTGAGCCAACAGCAGCAGCAGCCATTGCACAGCGGTCGCTTTTGCCAGAGGCGGACGTTGCAACAACCCCGGTAAAGTGGCGAACAAAACAAACGGAACCAACGCCTTATCGAGATTGTAATAGAAGGTGAAAGGGGCACTCTCCGGACCGACGGAGACGCGAGAGACAATCAGCTGATTATGAAACCCCGGCAACAGATGTAACATCAGTGCAAACGCTATCAAGAGTAATAGCACATTACAGAGTGCTGTGACCCCACGCGGTGAGGCTGTGAAAACCGATAAACGGCAATCAGCATGGTGATAAACAGCAAAGCGAGGCCAGCCAGCCCCAGAGTCTGCTGCCAAAACGCCCAGAATAACGTGATTAACAATAAGACGCAGGCAGATTTCAGACGGAAAGGTAACAAGGCAACCGACGCTGCCAGTAAATACCACATAACCGCCCCTGTCGGATAAGTAAAATACGGTAAACCGTTTGCTGACTCAGCAGTCATGGATGGCAATATCAGAAAAATAAAGTGACCGGACAGCCAGAGATTGATTTTCCCTCTCATTACCCCCATGTTAGCCTGACGTCCCTGTTTATGACTACAACAACTTAAGGAAAGCGCTATGACTAATCCGCTTCTGACCTCGTTTACCCTGCCGCCTTTCTCTGCAATTAAACCCGAACACGTGGTTCCGGCTGTTGAAGCTGCACTGGGTGCCTGCCGCGCAGAAGTTGAACGTGTTGTGGCGCAAGGTGCACCCTATACCTGGGAGAATCTGGTGCAGCCGCTGGCCGAAGTAGATGATCACTTCAGCCGTCTTTTTTCACCGATAAGCCACCTCAACTCAGTGAAAAACAGCGCGGAATTACGTGAGGCTTATGAGCAAACACTGCCGCTACTGTCTGAATACAGTACCTGGGTAGGACAACATGAAGGACTGTATCAGGCGTACTGCTTTCTGAAAGCCAATAATTATGAGACGTTGACGCTGGCGCAAAAGAAAGCCGTAGACAATGCACTGCGCGATTTTGAACTTTCCGGTATCGGTTTGCCTGCCGAAAAACAACAGCGTTATGGCGAAATCAGTGCCCGCCTGTCTGAGCTGGGGTCAACCTATAGCAACCATGTGCTGGATGCTACCATGGGTTGGAGCAAACTGATCACCGACCCGGGCCTGTTATCTGGTCTGCCTGAAAGTGCCATTGCCGCAGCCAAAGCCCAGGCAGAAGCGAAAGAACAGGATGGCTGGCTGCTCACACTGGATATCCCCAGTTATTTACCTGTCATGACCTATGCAGACAACCAGGCACTGCGCGAAGAGATGTACCGCGCTTATGCAACCCGCGCCTCAGATCAAGGCCCCGATGCCGGTAAGTGGGATAACAGCCCGATAATGAAAGAGCAACTGGCGCTGCGCCATGAGTTGGCGCAATTGCTCGGTTTTGACTCTTATGCTGACAAATCGCTGGCCACTAAAATGGCAGAGAGCCCGGAGCAGGTGCTTAATTTTCTTAATGACCTGGCGGCCCGCGCACGTCCTCAGGCAGAAAAAGAGCTGGCGCAATTACGTCAGTTTGTTCGCGAGAACTTCGGTACAGAAGAACTGCAACCCTGGGATTTAACCTACTACAGTGAAAAACAGAAACAGCACCTGTACACCATCTCTGATGAACAGCTGCGCCCTTATTTTCCTGAAAACCGTGTGCTCGCCGGGTTATTTGAAGTAGTTAAGCGTATATACGGCATCACAGCCACTGAACGCCACGATGTTGACACCTGGCATCCCGATGTCCGTTTCTTTGATTTATCAGATGAAAATAATCTGCTGCTGGGTAGCTTCTATCTTGACCTCTACAGTCGTGAACATAAACGTGGTGGCGCATGGATGGATGATTGTGTGGGTAAAATGCGCCTGGCGGATGGTTCGTTACAGAAACCTGTTGCGTATCTGACCTGTAACTTTAACCGTCCACTTAATGGCAAGCCCGCGCTGTTTACCCATGACGAAGTGACCACGCTGTTTCACGAATTCGGCCATGGGTTGCATCATATGCTGACCCGTATTGAGACTCCCGGCGTCGCGGGTATCAATGGCGTACCGTGGGATGCCGTTGAATTGCCGAGCCAGTTTATGGAAAACTGGTGCTGGGAACCGGAAGCGCTGGCATTTATTTCCGGCCATGTTGATAGCGGTGAACCATTACCGGAAACGCTGCTGGAAAAAATGCTGGCGGCGAAGAATTATCAGGCTGCCCTGTTTATCCTGCGGCAACTGGAGTTCGGACTGTTTGATTTCCGTCTGCACACCGAATTTACCCCTGAGAATGATCAACTGGTACTGGATACATTGCGCGAAGTGAAAAAACAAGTCGCTGTGGTTCCGAGCCCTGCCTGGGGACGCTTCCCGCATGCTTTCAGCCACATTTTCGCCGGTGGTTATGCAGCGGGTTATTACAGCTACCTGTGGGCTGATGTTCTGGCAGCAGATGCTTACTCGCGTTTTGAAGAAGAGGGTATTTTCAATCGTGAAACCGGTTTATCTTTCCTTGATTGCATCCTGACATGCGGCGGTTCTGAAGAGCCAATGACGCTGTTCAAACGCTTCCGGGGCAGAGAACCGCAACTCGATGCAATGCTGAAACATTACGGGATTCAGGAATAGTCAGTGGAAATAGCCCTGATCAACGAGAGCAGTGAGGGGGGATCCCCCCTCGATACACTCGCTGAGCGCTGGCATTTGCACCACGACGCCAGCGCCCCTTTTGCGCTGGTATTCACTGGTGAACGCCTTGAATTGCGTAAATGTGACGAGCCTAAACTGGGTGGAGTGTTTGTCGACTTTGTTTCCGGCACCCAGGCCCACCGACGCCGTTTTGGTGGTGGGCGGGGGGAAGCCGTCGCCAAAGCCGTAGGCATTAAAGGTAACTATTTGCCTGATATTATCGATGCCACTGCAGGGCTGGGACGGGATGCTTTCGTGCTTGCCGCTCTGGGATGTCGGGTTCGGATGCTGGAGCGTCATCCGGTTGTTGCTGCTTTACTTGATGACGGGCTGCAACGGGGCTATCAGGACAGCGAAATCGGTGGCTGGCTGCGTGAGCGCTTATCACTGATACATGCGTCGAGTTTTGAAGCCTTGCAGCAGGTCACCGAACCACCCGATGTCGTCTACCTTGACCCGATGTATCCGCACCGTCAGAAAAGCGCCCTGGTGAAAAAAGAGATGCGTCTGTTCCAGATGCTGATTGGTGCCGATGACGACGCCGATACTTTACTGGCACCAGCCTGTCGTCTGGCAAAAAAACGCGTGGTAGTGAAGCGGCCGGATTATGCACCTCCCCTCGCGGGTCAGGCAACACTTGCCGCCATTGTCACTAAAAGCCACCGTTTCGATATCTATCCGGTAACCACGGCAAAATGAACCATGACTGGTACGGGAAAAACGTACCTGGAAGGGAGAAACCAGTCAGCCACGGTAAGGTAACTGACTGGTCAATAATGCAGGGAATTACGCTTCGTCATCCTCATCATCGCGCAGAGGAACAATCAGCATATCGATATGTAAGGTGTTGATCAGCTGGCGGGCCGAAGACATCAGCTTGCTCCAGAAATCCTGATGATGGCCGCAAATCACTAAGTCGGCATCATATTTTTTGATCGCATCCACTAACACTTGTCCAAGATCGCCACTGCCACTCAGTGTTTCACTTACCGGATAATCCGCCCCTGTCGCCAACGCACTCAGTGCGGTATGCGTCTCTTCTGAGATACGCTTTTGCATATCACCTAAGTTGACATCAATCAGACCGGTGTAAAGATCAGAATAGTTAACATCGACATGGATCAGGGATATTTTCGCACCATAAGGCCGGGCAATAGAAACCGCTTTTTCAACCAATAATTCACTTTCGGGTGAAAGATCAACGGCAATCAGAATGTGTTTGTAAGACATAATATTCCTCCTTCCCTTATTGTTCTGCGGCTAACGCCTGGATTGGGCTGGGCCTGTCACTCATCATAACACACTAAAAATGTCTGTCGGATGTTTATCCATCACAGCAGTCTGTCGGGGTTTATTACACGATTAAGTATAACGCTGACCCGCAAATGGCGGAGGACTCACACAACAGCTTTGCGAGCCGGATCACCTCGTTGCCTGCCACATTCTGCTGTCAGTCAGCCAATTTTGACCAGAGCCTGTGCAGCAATTACTCTTTTTTCTTCGGCATCCCAGGTCAGCGCGGGCAAGCCATACAATTGATAACCTTGTTGCAGCATGTCAGATACCCGTGACAAAAAGTAGCATCATCCGGAGCGGTAATCAGACGATAACGTGGAAGCTGTTGTGTGTTAGCTTCCGACCTATTCACTCCTCTGTCATCAGGCTATGGCCAATCCAGAGTGGCCGTCGTTTTAACATAAAAAACAAAGAAAAGTGATAAATGACGTGACAGAAAATAAGAGGGGCGAATGCCCCTCAGGTGTAACCAGACGATAAGTGGGTTAAGCGATAAATTGCAGGGCAATCCAGTATAAACCGCCAGATAAAATGATCGAGACAGGCAGCGTTAATACCCAGGCCAGCAAAATGTTTTTAATTGTGCGGGCCTGTACACCCCCTCCATCAACAATCATGGTGCCTGCGACAGAGGAAGAGAGCACATGGGTGGTTGAAACCGGCATACCTGTGTAGCTGGCAACACCAATCGATACCGCAGCGGTCATCTGTGCTGACATTCCCTGCGCGTAGGTCATGCCCTTTTTACCAATTTTTTCACCGATCGTAGTCGCAACCCGACGCCAGCCGATCATGGTACCCAACGCTAACGCCAGTGCTACCGCCATGATTATCCACAATGGGGCATATTCAATCGTGTTGAGCAAGTCACCCTCAAGGCGCTTGAGATAGCGGCCGTCTTCCCCTTTTTCTTGTGCCTGACGCGCCAGTTTATCAGCGGTATCAGCAGCACACATCAGTAACCGACGTAATTGTGCACGCTGAGCGGGTTCCAGCGCATCATACTGTTGCAGGTCATTTAGCAGCACCTGCGCCTGATGTAATGCAGGGAGAGGATGCGCACTGTCACAATGATAAACTGCCGTACCCGGTGCTGCAGGAGCGACAGGGATTACACCTGTCACTGCACTATCTTGCGGTGTCTGCTTTTGGTAGTACTGTTCAAGATGAGTAACTGCATCTCTGGTTCGGGTGATATCATAGCCAGACGCGTGCATGTTAACGACAAATCCCGCCGGCGCCACACCGATCAATACCAGCATGATCAAACCTATCCCTTTCTGTCCGTCATTCGCACCATGCGAATAACTGACGCCAATGGCAGAGATAATTAATGCTGTCCGCGTCCAGAATGGCGGTTTTTTCTTGCCGTCAATTTTTTCGCGATCCGCGGGTGTCATATGGATGCGGCGACGCTTTTTATTGCCACTCCAGTAACGCCGCAGCAAAAAGACCAGCCCACCAGCAATCACCAGACCGACGATAGGTGAAATGATCAGTGACATAAATATGCCTATCACTTTGGGCATATTCAGTGCATTAACCACAGAAGTACCGGTAAGTAAGGCATTGGTCAGCCCGATACCAATAATTGCACCAATCAACGTATGTGAACTGGAAGCAGGCAAACCGAAGTACCAGGTCCCCAGATTCCAGATAATCGCCGCCAGCAGCATGGAAAACACCATGACCAGGCCATGCGTCGATCCTACATTCAATAACAGATCAGTGGGCAGCAGATGCACAATCGCATACGCCACACTTAACCCACCGAGCAGAACCCCAAAAAAATTAAACACACCAGCCATGATAACAGCCAGCTGTGAACGCATTGCCCGGGTATAAATCACTGTTGCAACTGCATTTGCCGTGTCATGAAACCCATTAATAGCTTCATAAAAAAGGACAAAAAGCAAAGCAAGAGCAAGCAATACAACAGTATGAAAATCAAGATCAGCAAACAGATGTAGCATAACAGTTACGCCATTTTTAAAGGCCACGAACGCCGCGCATTATCAGCGACAAATAGCCCTGCGGGAAAGTAAAAATCGATTTTTTTTGTCAAACACAGGATGATATTCCATGGAAAATTGGGTTTTTTAATTTTAAATCATCAAGTTAAATAAGATTTTTCCGATGACATTTTTGTGACACTGGCAACATCAAAAGCAACACTTTACAATCAATGGTTCTGATTTGTGGAGTATAAGTGCTGTGAATAAATTTGATGTCATCATCATAGGTGCCGGAGCCGCAGGCTTGTTTTGTGCTTTTCAGGCAGCTAAAAGAAATAAGCGCGTACTGCTCCTCGATAATGGCAAAAAAGCAGGACGTAAGATTTTGATGTCAGGTGGCGGTCGCTGCAACTTCACCAATTTGTATACTGATCATAGTGCTTATCTCTCTGAGAATCCTCATTTTTGCAAATCTGCACTGGTTCGCTATACCCAGTGGGATTTTATTAGCCTGGTCGATCATCATGGTATTAAATGGCATGAAAAAAGTCTGGGACAGTTGTTTTGCGATGATTCAGCGCAGCAGATTGTCGACATGCTACTGGATGAATGCCAGCAGTATGGGGTGACAATACGCTTACGTGCTCATATCACGGCAATAGAAAAAGATGAAAGTGGCTACTCACTTACCCTTAACGATGGCCAGCTGAAGGCAGAAAAAGTGGTTATTGCCAGTGGCGGATTATCGATGCCAGGTCTGGGTGCCAGCCCCTTCGGTTATCAGGTTGCCGCACAGTTTGATTTGCCGGTGATTCCGACCCGTGCAGGGTTGGTGCCTCTGACACTGCATAAATCATTACTGGACGCACTGCAAACGCTGTCAGGTGTTGCTGTACCGGTATCGGTCAGCGCAGAAACAGGCGTCAGTTTCAAAGAGGCCCTGCTGTTTACCCATCGTGGCCTGTCAGGTCCCGCAGTCTTACAGTTATCCAGCTACTGGCAGGCCGGTGAAAAAGTCACCGTTGACTTGTTACCCGATATGCCACTCCAGTCATTTCTCAGCGAACAACGCCGTTCGCACCCCAATCAGAGTCTGAAAAATACACTGGCGCAGCAGCTGCCCCGGCGATTAGTAGAGTGTTTACTTTCATTGGGCTACCTTCCAGACAGCACGCTCAAACAACTGACGGAAGCCGACCAAAATACACTGGCTGATAAGCTACATCGCTGGTCAATTCTGCCGAATGGTACTGAGGGATACCGCACAGCAGAAGTGACACTGGGTGGCGTTGATACCGCTGCTCTCTCATCGAAGACGATGGAGGTGAAAAGCGTACCCGGCCTTTATTTTATCGGAGAGGTGGTTGATGTTACTGGCTGGTTGGGGGGATATAACTTTCAGTGGGCCTGGTCATCAGCCTGGGCTTGCGCCCAGGCGCTATAAACAAGTCCGGTCACATTTTCAGTGCTTTTTCTTGTCAGCACAACGGTTATCACCAACGATAATGTGAGTGACATTGTCCCGGTCGAGCACTTCATGACGCTGACGGTGCTGATTCAACGCGAGGTTATGCTCGATCTCCCGGATGGCATGCTGACAAGCTTGCCGTTTCTCTGCATCGCCGGCGGCGTTCGCCATGCGTTGCAGTTGTTTGATTAGTGCAGAGTTACTGACCGGTGCGGCATCACGAATTAATGCCAGCACAGCCTCACCAAGCACATTATCGACTTGTTTTTCATCATTATTTCTGAACATACTCACTTCTCTGCCTACCAACCCAGATTTAGGCATCCATCATCTTTACAAAATAAGGTTTGCAACCACTTACTTTGCTATCCAAAGGCTGTTCACTACGGCTTAACTCAAAACATATCGTTTATTTCCCGTGGTGCAACAGTACCACTTACGGGATCACACAGAATAAATCCTAGCGACTGAACAACATCCCTATCAGTTGCTGGTAGTGCTTTTCCTGTTCATCGTTTTCTGCACCTTCCAGCAATACCAGCAGCTTTGAACAGAGCGCCTTGCGGCTAATGGACTTGCCCGACTTGATGATTTCCATCGCAATCTGGCCCAGCGTTTCCTGCTGGGTCATGATCAGATTATCACTGAAGTAATGGCTTATCCCTGCTTCTGTTTTGGGGTTTGACCCATCCTCACGCATAGTATTCCTCTGAGTCGTTAAATTCGATGCTGATTACTCACAACCTAAAGTTATACAAGTTTTCAAAAGATGTACAGAAAAAGAGAGTAAATCTGATTCTGTTCTTACCCGAATACCTACTGAATTATCAATCGGTATGCCGTTACGCTGTCAGTAAATCACATAATTTTGTCAGATCCTGCCGTATAACTGCAACTTCTTCGGCGAATTTCGCCTCTGAAAGCAAAGGCTGACAAAATAGGGTGATAATCACTTCAGCACCCTCTTCATTGGGAACCACGCGTATCGGTACGATAAATTCTTTACCGTTGATTTCCAGAAAATAGTCCAGCACTCCCAGAGTATTATGCTCCGTGAAACGGATATTACGTGTTTCATTACTACCGGTGAAAACCCCACGACTCCCTTCAACCTTCAGCTCTCCATCACTGAACAAAGATACCCAACGGGGAAAGTAGTCCGGTTGCCAGATAGTTTCGTATAAATCAAGCCAGTTACGTGGAATAGTTTGACTAATGGTCTGCGATATCAGCATCACGCCTCCTCTAATGATTATCGGCCGCTATGGTTCCTTTTAGTATAGACCAGCCTCCCTCAGAGTCAGCAAGTCTGAAAGCAAACGACCCAGTTTGGCTCTTGTCAGATTAGGCTGTTAATGGCACTCTGCTCACCTCTGTCGACAGACAGAAAGGACTCTTTTGGTAACTACAGGTTGAGCATTATGAAAATTCCTCTTTTTTTACTGACCTTACTCCTGGTGGCAACCACGCTTCGCGCCGAAGAAACCGAAGAAAACGTTTCTAACAACGATATTGATACGCTTTGCCATCTGGTCGTGTCAGGAAAATCATTTCCAACAGCCGAAGACTACCTTACCCAGCTTAAACGCAGTAAAAAAGCATCACCACAAAGTGGTCAGGTATCGGCAGAATTTGACGAAGATAAAGCAAGAACTGTCATCGCTGCCTGGATGAGTCTGAGTAATGAACAGCGTAAAGCGGCAGCGAAAAGTCAGCAAAGCTGTTATGAGGCAATCGCCAATGAGTACGAGAGTCAGGATTAACCTCCACACCGGCAGAGGTTAATCAGGTGAAGGGAATAAGCCTGTGGTCAGTCGGAGAGTAACCACCTGTCGCGCTGACGCTTCAGTTGACGGTTCTCACTTTCTAATCGCTCAACCCGCTCCAGCAGAGTAAGAGCCAGCGCTGTTCCCGACCACTCAAGATCAAACTCAATACGCAACCGGCGCGCACGGCGTAAGATAAATAATGCGCGATCATCAAACAGTGCCACGGTAGTGGTTTCAACAGGCACAATGATGCCTAACCCTACCACTTCCTGTAATTCTTCCGGGGAAATGTTGACTGACTGACAAAGTTCAGCCACTGAAAACCGCAGATGTTCAGCCATGATTTGACTCCCATGTTTTACGCGGATCAAAGGTGCTCTGTTGCGCCAGCTCCTGCCACAAGGTATTCATTTTTTCATCGCCCTTCGGTGGCATAACCACTTTAATCACCGCAAACAGATCACCGGTTCCTTTTTTGTTTGTCAGACCTTTGCCTTTGATTCTCAGCCGCTGGCCATTTTGACTACCTGGCGGGATAGTCAGTGCGATTTTGCCTGACAGAGTAGGAACCTGAATTGACGCTCCCAGCGCCGCCTCCCAGGGGGCGAGAGGCACGACAATTTGCAGGTTCTGGCCTTCAACATCAAACAGGGGATGCGGTGCCAGACGAATAATCAGGTAAAGATCGCCATTCGGCGCGCCATTGCTGCCCGCAACACCCTGTCCTTTAAGTCGGATGCGTTCGCCGTCTGCCACCCCGGCAGGAATTTTGACCTTCAGCGTTTTGGTCTGCTGATCTATCTGGCGCCCGTATGCATCGGTGACAGGTAATTGATAAGAAACCGAACGCTGCTCATCTTTGAGAGTCTCTTCGAGAAACAGTGGCACCTCCATTTCCAGATCCTGTCCACGCTGGGGCTGCGGTTGTGAAGCCCGCTGCTGTCTGCCTGCATGACGCCCGAAAATAGATTCAAAAAAGTCGGAGTAATCCCCCTCACTCTGACTCTGGTGAGCTCCCTGCCACTGTCCACCACCAAATCCACCCTGAAAGCCAGATTGTGAAAAACGAGGGTCATTACGGTGTTCGCGTAACTGATCGTACTCGGCACGTTTCTCCTCATCTTTCAGCACTTCGTAAGCCTCAGCAATCTCCTTGAAACGGCCTTCTGCATCTTTTTCTGTGCTGACATCAGGATGATACTTACGTGCCAGCCGTCGGTAGGCAGTCTTGATGGTTTTCAGGTCTGCGGAAGGGGGGATCTCCAGCACGGCATAGTAATCTTTAAATTCCATATCAATACCTTATCTTTACCGGACAGGTTATGTTCAGAAGGGTAACCATTCATTATCGCGATTCACTGCGGATACCCTCAGTCGTTGGCATCTTGTTAGCGTGACAGAAGCACACTCTCACACTGTCAGCCAGGGCAATGCCTGACAGTGTAACAGGAAGGGCAGGCGTGTCATCTGTGACGGCACGTTTTGTCTCATGGCCTTTCACCTGACACGCTATGCATATTAAGGATAAAACCTCAGCATCACGCGTTTCCATGCAAATAAAAAAATGAGCGCTATCCATGGAATGTAGTAATGAAATAGGGGCGTTTTATCAAAAACACAAGCGTTCCCGATTACGCTCAACATCACGCGAGACCATCGAAAGACGACCTTTCAACGTGATAGCTATCGCACGAATACTCATTTTGGCTGGCAAACCGGCTCGTATTTCCTCGCCTTCAGACAGCGTCAGGTGCGTTACAGCCCGCTTCCGCTACTAATCGAAGCTATCCCTGCTTATCGGGCAGTTCTGGATATCAGGAATAAAAATACCGGGACCCCCAGCATCGCCGTCAGGATCCCAACAGGTAACTCACGAGGTGCAAACAGCGTGCGGGCAAGCGTATCCGCCAGAATGGTAAAAATAGCACCGCACAGCATTGATGTCGGTAGCAGCGATCGATGGTGATGACCAATGACCATGCGGGCGATATGAGGCACGGTCAATCCAATAAAACCTATTGCCCCGCAACATGCCACAATGACAGCCGTCAACAAGGTCAAAAAACAGTATAAAATAAGCCTGACCGTGCCAACATCCACACCGAGTGATACCGCGGTCATATTGCCAAAGGTGAGCACATCCAGCTCCCTTGCCTGCCACCAGCAGAGCAACGATACCGGCAACAATACCAGCAGACAAAGCATTACCTGAAGCCAGGAGGCCTGAGCAAAACTTCCCAGCAGCCAGAACATCACCCCTCGCGTAGTGTCGGCATCTGTTTTCCAGAGCGTAGTGAGTGAGGTAGCTGCAGAAAGAAGCTGTGTCACGGCGACACCCGTCAGAATAAAACGACTGGACTGGCCAGATAATGATTTCCTCGCCATGAAAAGCACCAGCGCAAAAGCCAGCATCGCACCACAGAAAGCCCCGGCAGGAACAGCGGCCCAGCCCACACTGAGGCCAAAGGCAATAACCAACACCGCACCAAACCCAGCACCAGATGAGATCCCCAACACCCAGGGATCTGCAAGAGAATTACGCGTCAACGACTGAAGCACAGTTCCGGCCAGCGCCAACGCCGCGCCCGCCAGGGCAGCAAGCAGAGTACGCGGCATACGCAGCGACCAGACGATCCGTTGATGAAGAGTTCCCTCTGTGTCGCTATGCCAGTAGCCTGCCAGTATGGCTTTGCCCACTTCCTTCATGGAAAAGGTCACCGGGCCATACATAATTGCAATGCAAAACACCAGCATCAGGGCCAGAAACAGCATGGAAAGACGAAACACAGGATAAACCAGCATGATTATTTCCAGCCAGCAATCACATAATCATCCAGGAATTGCCAGAGAGTACCCGTTTCGCTAAAACCAGCCTGCCTGAGCGCCTCAAGCTGGAATTCTACCGTGGTGGGCAGTGGTGTCGGGCGGTCTTTAAAGAGAGCAGTTCGTGCCTCCATCAAATCAGCCAGCTCATAATGACGGGTGGCTGAGGCAAACCAGCTGTCCCAGTCCTGCACACCTGCGTTCCATGCCTTTTGCTGCGTCTCTTCATCATGAATCCCGGCAATCCGTTTCTGGCATGGATTGCGATTATCAAATCGCTGATGATCAGCATTCATGAACAAACCATGTTCATCCAGCAGGTTAAAGATATTGCGATAAAGCGCGACCTGTTGCTCCGGCAGAAGCCAGTGAATGGCCGTACTGGAAACCACAGCCTGTGGTTTGTCGGTAATGGCGGTAAAGCAATCTGCAGTTGCAATATCGCCACTGAAGAACTGAATACGATCCTTGTATTCGGACAACGCCTCTTTTGCGACCTTGAGCAGAAGCGGGTCGAGGTCAATAGCGGTGACTCTTATCGCCGGAAAGCGATTCAGAAGACGTAAGCTAAATGAGCCAGGACCACAGGCCAGATCCACCACATGGAATTCTTCGCCATATAATATCGCCAGGACATCGAGTGCTGCATTGTAGCGTTGTTCGCGGTGAGCGATGTAGGCGCTTTGTTGTTCGTCCCAGTTATTCAGTAATTCGCGGGCTGGAAAGGTCATTTTGTTTCTTCGTTTGCAGTTGTGTGACAAGTCGGTGAAGAGCCAGAACTGATCGCGCCGATGCGTCCATGTCATAGCCAGATAAAATGATGTAACGTTTTGCTTCAACCGCTTTCATACCTGCGGTTAAGGGATTGTTTTCAAGAAAATCTATTTTGCTCCCGGCACTATCGCCATACCCTCCCCTTTGCAGGTCGTCGAGGACCAGATAGTCAGGGTCCTGTTCGGCAATCACCTCCCAGCTCATGGCAGGCCATAACTCAACACTGTTATCAAAGATATTTTTACTGCCGATGAATTTGGTTAACATCTCAGAAGCGCCATAACCGCCCGCCACATAAGGTGTCGCCGTACCGGAGTACCACCACATGAGCGTTCTGCGTGGCAGTTTTATATGGCTGTCAGCAACGACCTGTTGCTTCAGTTCTTTGATAAGCGCCTCTGCACGCGGCTCAACACCATAGATGCGTGCAATATTACGTAACTCCTCATAGATGCTGTCGAAACTTACGGGTTCAGGCGTTTTACTTTGCTGCCCGTTGCACATCTCTTCAATCAGCCAGCTTCCAATTCCCCACGACTCCATCCTTTCACGACCTACAGTCTCCGGGCTGTTAAACCAGTAGTAGCTCCCGGAATAGATAAAATCTGGCCGGGAACTCAGCAAGGCCTCTCCCGACTAGGGAGAGCTGTCGATACGTACTTTTAGCGGCTTATACCAGGGAGAATGCGTGATGTCTTGTTCTGGTCGATATCCAACCACACTGATAACAGAATCACTCAGGTTTAACGCGAGTAAGTTTTCCATTGCCGTCGGCATATAGACGATGGTCCTCTGTGGTACATGATCAAACGTCCAAAATCTTCCACAATTCTGCAGCGTAACAGGATGTGCAAAGCTGGCGAATGATGCCAGCAATGAAAGAGAGACAAGGAGTTTCATCAGAAGCGTATGTTGACATAGGCTTCATAAGTGCGATCAGGAGCGATCATTTCCTGCCCGGTGTAAGTACGTTGCCAGGTGTAGAAACGATTCGTCAGGTTGCGTACGCGGGTGCCTACGGTAACGTCCTTGATTACGGCATAATCGACATTGAGATCGACAGTCGTGTAATCGCTCATTTTCTTTTTGTTGGCATTATCGTTATAGCTACTGCCAACATAGTGGAGCTGCGCGCCTAGCCCAAGTTTACTGATCGGCATATAACGACCAGACAGGTTAGCCGTCCAGGTCGTTACATAGCGAGGCTGATTGCCGGAAAAATCCTGCGTACCTTGTTGGAAATTATCAAAGCGTGCATGTGTGTAAGCTACATTACCACCCAGCACCAGACTATCCAGCGGTTTGATCATTGTGCTGAACTCAATACCGCGTGAAGTCTGTTTACCAACCGCATTCCATACACCCGCCTGCAGAGCGGATTGCTGATAAAGATTTTTTTTCTGAAGATCATAAACGGCCAGCTTCATTTCGCCGTAGCCGAAGCTCCCTTTTACACCGGTTTCATATTGTTGCACTTCTGTCAGTGGCAGAGATGTTTGAGCCGGGCTGATAAAGAAGATATCGCCGCCAGGTTCTTTACCTGTGGAGTAGTTGGCATACACCGCCCTGTTTTCGTTAATCGTCCAGGTAGGCCCGATACCAACACTCATAAAACTATAGCTACGATCGATAGTTTTATTATCCTGCTGGTAATTCCAGTGCATATCCAGGTTGGTATAGCGCCACTGGCTTGACAGCGCGACAGCATCCGTGAGTTCCAGATTGTCTTCGAGCAGTAAAGCATACTGGTTCTGAGTGATGTGACGAACAGGTGCGCGCATCCTGCCACCCGCACCAGTGCGAAAGTCATTGGTGGCCGGCTGGGTCAGCAGGACCTCTTCGCCGCCCGGGAAACCATTAGAATAATACTGAAATTCGCGCTTTGAAAAAAATCGATACCGGCAGTCAGGCGGTTAGCTAATGATGCAACCGGGTGATCCCAGGTGGCCATAGTACGGTTGCCAGTCAGTTTGTCATCATGAGCGAGATCGCCATATGAGTCACGGGTGACATAGCCTGCGTTGTTTGACTGGTAATAGCGTTCAACGTTCTGCCATTCCCGGAAACCTTTGTAATAGTAAAACTGGTTATCAAAGGTTAAATCCGGCGTTGCATACCAGGACTGGGTCGACTGCAGTGAAGTGGCCTAGCTGCGGATATGCGCATCCTGAATGTTGTTGTAGTTGACATGGCGCAAGTCGCGATCAACTTTGCCGTTGATAACCGGCGTCCCGAAATAGGGATTTCGCATATCGGTTAAGCTACGGTCGATATCAACAGTAACCTGTGTATTATCGGTCGGCGTCAGAAGAAGCTGTGCGCTTACTCGTTTCGGACGACTGCGTTCTTTGTCAACCTGGGTACCCGTATTCGATGCGCTTACATCCATGCGACCAGCCGCTATACCATCAACAAGCGTACCGCCCGCGCCGATGTGGGCACGCTGGCTGTTATAGCTTGACCAACTATAGTCAGCCTCTACTGGCTGTCGGCCGAAGGTTGCTTTACGTGATGTCAGGTTTACACTTCCCCCCGCAGAACTCAGACCATTTAAAACGGAACCTGTACCATACAAAATATCCACATTGTCATAATGAACCGGATCTGCAATCTGAATAGTACTACCGGGAACTGCCACACCGTTTAGCAGCCAGGAAATGCCGGAAAAACCACGTAATGAAACGCTATTCGACAGCGTAGGTGAGCTAGTACCGGAGATACCAGGAGCGGTTTCAACGACGTCAGTCATTGCCCATAGCCGTAATGGTTCTGGCACTGATAGTTTCAGTATGACGTGGCGTCTGCTTATCTGTCAGACCAAGACGTGAAGCTGAACCTGATGAAAGATGGGAGGAGTCAGATTCTGCAAAATAACCGGATGTATTGCTGCCAGTAACGAAGATGACGTCATCTGCTGCATAGAGCAGAGAAGAAGTATTTGCTGCGACTACAAGCGTTATTAAAGAAAGTTTGATGTCCATATCGTCGACTATCATGTTATGATATAACGTATCATAACATGGTGATATGCGTCAGTTAAGAGATCGCGATCACATAAATGACCTTCAGATAAAACGCTGCTTTTTACCGTGGTGCCTGATGATGTCTCTTAGCAAGGAATCTTTGAAAGGTCTCCATTATCCTGCCAGCGTGATTGCTGAGAACTTTCATAAATATCTGCCAGATACCACTGCTGAATAAGCATAACCGGCTGGTAAGTAACAGCAAAGAAGTGGTGAGACTGATATCAAAATTAGCAGATTAAGAGAAGTTATCTCGATAAGTACTTAATGCGACAAAACCTGACCACTTCAGGAAAAAATCGCCAGATGTTCAAGCAGAATACTGCTGCCGATACCAATTAATACCACACCCCCAAAGATTTCTGCCCATTTTCCCATCATCGGCCCAAGAAAACGACCAAGCAGAATTCCCGCAGTAGCCATGATCATAGTAGAAGCACCAATTGCCAGCGCAGTGGCAATAATATTCACCTGCAGGAATACCAGGCCGACACCGACAGCCATCGCATCAAGACTGGTAGCAACTGCAGTACACGCCAGTAACCAGAATCCATGGCGTTCAGGGGCTTCTTCGGTTACCTCTTTTTTACGCACCCCTTCCATGATCATTCTTAATCCGAGTATCAGTAACAAAATGAAAGCAATCCAGTGATCCCAGGCCATGACATACTGACTGGCAGCGATACCCACTCCCCAACCAATTAAAGGTGTCAGTGCCTCAATCACGCCAAAAATCAGCCCGGTACGAATCGCTTCTTTCAAACCCGGCCGGCGCAGGGAGGCCCCTTTACCCAAAGCGGCAGCAAAAGCGTCCATCGACATGCCAAAAGCCAGAATAAGCGTTGCATATAAATTCATGGTTATTATACCTGCTCTGAAGCTGACAACGATTCAAAGCACTAAAAGTAGGGTTTTTAAAGCACCATCGCATTAAAACCCCTCTATGCTAACACGCCAGATTTTAAAAAAAAAGACAATAAAATCATGGGTTTATTTATAGCATTGGCTATACTCTTTAACAAAGGCTAAATACACAAGAAAAAATAAAAAAACCAGAAGAATGATTAAGTTACATAAGTACCCCGCCGATTTATCCGGTTTTAGTGAATAATTCTCGTTTTTATTTAACACAAAGAAAATTGGGGATTGATTGAAGAAAAGAGGAATTTACCGGAAAATACCTTTTTGTATTTTTCTGCGGAATGGTCATGCAAAATCTTTTTTCCACCTTCCTGATGCCAGTGAGCACATTGTTACTGGGATTTTTATCCGCACTGCTACTTCCTGTCCCCATGTTTAGCGTTACCCTGACCCGCCAGCTCATGACGCTATTATCATTGAGCGATTTCGGTTCATTGTTCATCATGGTGCTTGGCATGTGATTTTTGCTACTTGGTGCGCTGGAATACTACGTGATTCGCTTTGTAGTGGCACACTGAATTTGGCCACCTGAGCAGAGGTGATATGCTCACCTCAACATCTTATAGGTGAACCAATGAGCAAAGCATTTACTGCTGAATTTAAAGTCGAAGCGGCAAAACTGGTCCTGGATCAGAACTACACTCACGGCGAGGCGGCTAAGGCGATGAACGTCAGCCTCTCCGCCATCAACCGCCGGGTAAAATCGTTACGTATCGAGCGCCAGGGGAAAACGCCCCCGGGGCTGCCTCTGACGCCTGAGCAGACTGAACTCAGGGAAATGAGAAAACGGATACAACGCCTTGATATGGAGAATGAAATCCTAAAAAGGCTACCGCGCTCTTGATGCCGGACTCCCTGAACAGTTCACGATAATAGACAGTCTGAGGGCGCACTACCCGGTAGCGCCATTGTGCCGGCTGTTCGGTGTTCACCGAAGCAGTTATCGCTACATTCGTAAAAATGGCAGGGATTCTGACGCCGAGCGTGCCGTTAAACGGAGTCTCGTCAGTGAAGTCTGGAACGCCAGTGGTGGCTCTGCTGGCGCGAGAAGTATCGCCACGATGGTCAGCGCTAAGGGCGTCAGACTCGGGCGATGGCTGGCCGGTAAGCTGATGAAAGAGCTGGATATCGCCAGTTGCCAGGTCCCGGCGCATAAATACAAACGCGGCGGGAACGAACACATTGAAATACCGAACCATCTCGACCGGCAGTTCGCGGTTACCGCGCCGGATCAGGTCTGGTGCGGCGATGTGACGTATATCTGGACGGGAAAATGCTGGGCTTATCTGGCAGCAGTGCTGGATCTGTTCGCCCGCAAACCTGTGGGCTGGGCGATATCGACGTCGCCGGACTCGGCCCTCACGGTCAAAGCATTGCAGATGGCCTGGGAGCTTCGGGGTAAGCCAACAGGCGTGATGTTCCACAGCGATCAGGGCAGCCACTATACCAGCCGTCAGTACCGGCAGGCTCTGTGGCGCTGTCGGATAAAGCAGAGCATGAGTCGCCGGGGTAACTGCTGGGATAATGCCCCGATGGAGCAGTTCTTCCGGAGCCTGAAGACCGAATGGGTACCGACGAAGGGCTATAACAGCTTCAACGAGGCTCAGAGCGCGATAATCAGCTACATCACGGGCTATTACAGTGCCATCCGGCCCCACTGGTATAACGGTGGCTTAACGCCAAATGAATCAGAGCGGCTGTTCCACGAACAGTCAGGTCGTGTGGCCAAAATTAGTTGACCACTACACTTTATTTATTTGCGGATGGTGAAGGGATAACGCAGTTCAGCAACGCGGGCCCTTTAAGGGCCCGCATGGAAGAAGAGTCAGGCTGAAACCAGCAGCAATAAACCGCTGGAAGCTATCACCAGACCAATAAAAAACCAGACGATCAGAGTAACAACATCAGGAGATTTCATCTGTTACCCTCCTTAAAACCATTGGCCGAAACGGCGAATGTAAAAACCTTTCATACCCTGAGCCACCAGGCAGTATCCCAGTAAAGTGGCAGCTAACCAGGGGAAGTATGACCATGGCAGCGGCTCCAGTCCGACAGCATGCCCCAGAGGCGAGAAGGGAATATAGATACCAATAGCCATCACCAATCCAGTCATCAGCATAACCGGTAACGCGGCACAACTTTGAATAAACGGAATTTTTTGGGTACGTAACATATGAACCACTAATGTCTGTGACAATAGCCCTTCTATAAACCATCCTGACTGAAAGAGCGCCTGATGTTCAGGGCTGTTTGCTGAGAAGACATACCACATTAACGCAAAGGTGCTGATATCAAAAATAGAGGATGTTGGCCCTATCCATAGCATAAAACGACCTATATTCTTCGCATCCCACTTGCGCGGTTTACGCAGAAACTCTTTATCCATTTTATCCCAGGGTAATGAAAGCTGAGAGAGATCATACATCAGGTTTTGAATCAGTAAGTGGATTGCCAGCATCGGTAAAAAAGGAATAAAGGCACTGGCCACCAGCACTGAGAAGACATTGCCAAAGTTAGAGCTGGCTGTCATATTCAGGTATTTGATGATATTACCGAAGGTTTCGCGCCCTTTGATCACCCCTTGCTCCAGCACCATCAGATTTTTTTCCAGCAAAATGATGTCCGCCGACTCTTTGGCGATATCTGTCGCGGTATCAACAGAAATACCAATATCAGCATCGCGTAATGCAGGTGCGTCATTAATCCCGTCACCAAGAAACCCCACCGTATGCCCCTGACTTTGCAGCGATGTTACCACCCGTGATTTTTGCTGGGGTGTCAGACGACAAAACAACGTGCGGGAAACCACTAATGATGCCAGAGCCTGGTCGTCGAGTTGTTCAATTTCATCTCCGCACAGAGGCTGCCCCGGCTCCAGTCCGACATCACGACAGATTTTGGCTGTCACCGTAGGATTATCACCCGTTAACACTTTTACCGTGACACCATTTTCTGACAGTGCTGCCAGTGCTTCACGGGCACTCTCTTTCGGTGGATCGAGGAAAGTCAGCAACCCACAAATCGTGAGATCGCGCTCATCTTGTTTACTCAGCGGCAAGGTTAATGGCTCATCGCTTAAATCACGCTCGGCGACCACTAAAACACGAAAACCTTGCTGATTCAGCGCCTCTGCCTGCTCCTGCCACCGCTGACGGGCAGCCTCATCAAGTGGCAGACGTTCCTCGCCATCCATCCAGTGGCTGGAGACTGCCAGCATTTCATCCACTGCCCCTTTGCAGACCAGTAACTGCTGCTGATTTTCGTCGGCAACCACGATAGAGAGGCGACGGCGCTCAAAATCAAAAGGTAACTCATCTACTTTCTGGTAACGATACAACCCACCGACTGCTGTGGCTCCCTGACTAAAACGGAGAATCGCTTTGTCCATCAGGTTTTTAACGCCACTCTGATGACGGCTGTTTAGCCACGCCAGTTGCAGAACCCGGTCGTTACTATGTCCCCATGCATCAAGATGTTGCTCAAGAATGATATGATCCTGAGTCAGAGTTCCGGTTTTATCCGTACAAAGGATCTCCATCGCCCCGAAGTTCTGAATCGCATTCAGTCTTTTCACCACCACTTTCTGACGTGACAGCGCGATTGCCCCTTTTGCCAGATTCGAGCTGACAATCATCGGTAGCATCTCTGGTGTCAGACCCACGGCAACGGCCAGAGCAAATAACAGCGCATCACTCCAGTCACCTTTAGTGAAACCATTAATCAATAAGACGATCGGTACCATCACCAACATGAAGCGAATCAACAACCAACTGACGCTGTTGACTCCCCGATCGAAGGCGGTTTGCGGCCGGCTGCCTACCACAGACTTGGCCAGCGAACCAAACCAGGTTTTTTCTCCTGTCGCTACCACGACAGCTGTCGCGGTGCCACTGGCAACACTGGTTCCCATCAGACAGATACCAGGGAAATTCAACAGATCGCGGTCAGAATCATGCTTTTCACTGCTGTTGGTCTGCTGGTCTTCCGGATTGAATTTTTCAACCGGTATCGCCTCACCGGTCAGTGCCGCCTGGCTGACAAAAAGATCGCGCGTCGATAACAGCCTTACATCAGCAGGAATCATATCCCCGGCAGAAAGAAACACCAGGTCACCGGGTACAACGTCCTGCAGCGCAATATCTGATTTCACTGCCGGTGAGGATGCGCCCTGACGACGGATCACGGTGGCTGTGGTATGCACCATTGATTTAAGCGCTTCTGCGGCTTTATTGGTACGATACTCTTGCCAGAAACGCAACAAACCACTGAGGGTTATCATGATTAACATAATGGTGACAGCCGTCAGATCGGTCTCTTCACCCTGCCGGACTGGCAATACGTAATCCGTAAAAAAACTGATGGTGGCAAGAATCATCAATACCCAGATAAACGGATTATTAAAAGCCTGAATAAGCTGCACCCACGCTGGAGGAGCTTTTTCGTTTACTACGTGATTTTTTCCATAGTGATCAAGGCGCTCAGCAGCATCTTCTGCCGTTAAACCGTTACGCTGGGTATTCAGTCTCGCCAACGTATTGTCCAGGCTGATCGTGACCTCACTGGCAATAGCCAGTTGCTGATGATTATTTTTTTTGGCTTTATTTTTCATGAGCCAGATCCTTTATTTCTATATATTCAAAGCGAGCGAAAGAGTCCCGCATGCAGGCAGAAAAATTAATTTATGGATCAGGCGAAATATAACGTGGATAATGATGTGACGTGGTGAATTATCAGAAGTTGTACCACCCCCTGTCATTATCCCACCAACTTCGCCTCTCTCCGGTCGGAGGTTCTTTCATGGTTTTGTTCCCTGTTTCAATTAAAAAACCTGTTGAATCAGAATCAATAAAAATAATATTTCCTGATCACACTAAAATAAGGGGGCCATTTCCTCACCGGCACGATTATCGTTTTATAACAGTGATGTATAGTACGAAACACGTGCCTGTCGAATGACAGGGTTGTTTGCTATCTATAACCAAAAGCAAATACAATGCACTGATAAAAAACTACAACCCGATGATTAAATGTATATAATTAAGTTATCTTCCCGGAGGGAATAGATGACAACGCTGAGGAATACTGTATTTTTTTTGCACAAAGGTACCTCGCCTGATTAATATGGCGAATTATCGTTACCGGGATGTGACAACTCAGAAGGGAGGTGATACATTGCCCGCCGTTTCGGCAAGCAAACGATGATGTCAGCTTACCTTAAATAGTTAATATATGTTAAGGGGTGACTGTCCAATGTAATACTCCATCAAAAATAGTGGGCTTACTATAAGCTTAATAATACTGTAAGTAAATCAAAAAATACCCATATTTATCTGAGTTTAAATTCATTAATTATGAAAAAACTTAGCAAATTCAGTATCTAATAATCCATCATGAATAACATATCCTTAAACACTTTATAAACCAATAGACAAAAATTTTTCCCTGCGTCAGCTAACCGCTCCTCACGCCCTCTTCTTGTTTTACATCGGAATCCGTCTTCCTCTGTACGTTGAGAATAGCGCAACAGATGAATATCTCAGGAGTAAGACAAAATTACTTTTTTTATGCCATATTTTTGGTTCATACACTGTTAAAAATGGTTTTTTTCCCTGCCATCAGCCAGTAATGTGCCTTCCAGTGAAACAATCCTCTTTTTGCCCCAAATCAATGCAATCTCCTGATGTTTTCGGCATTGAATGCTGATAATCCAGTGCGTAAGATGTTTTCCCCCGCATTTTCACAAAAAAGATAAATTATGAGTTCTTCTCCTGCATCAATACCAGCTCCTGACAGTGAACAAGCACCTGTCAACGCTGGTCGCTTCTCTGGTCGGCACCGCTATCGAATTTTTTGATTTTTACATCTATGCCACTGCAGCGGTCATTGTGTTTCCGCATATTTTTTTCCCCCAGGGTGACCCTACCGTAGCGACACTGCAGTCACTGGCAACCTTTGCGATCGCCTTTGTCGCCCGTCCTATCGGCTCTGCGGTATTTGGTCATTTTGGTGACCGCGCCGGGCGTAAAGTGACACTGGTTGCTTCGCTACTGACTATGGGGATTTCCACCGTGGTGATTGGCCTGTTACCTGGCTACGACACCATTGGTGTTTTCGCTCCCCTGCTACTGGCCCTCGCACGTTTCGGTCAGGGGCTGGGATTGGGTGGTGAATGGGGTGGCGCTGCGCTGCTGGCGACTGAAAATGCCCCGGCGAAGAAAAGAGCTTTCTACGGTTCTTTCCCACAGTTAGGGGCACCTGTTGGGTTTTTCTTCGCTAACGGGACTTTCTTACTGCTTTCCTGGCTGCTCTCTGACCAGCAATTTATGCAATGGGGATGGCGTGTTCCCTTTATTCTTTCTGCAGTACTGGTGTTGGTCGGATTGTATGTGCGCGTATCGTTGCATGAATCACCCGTGTTCGCCAAAGTGCAAAAAGATAAAAAACAGGTGAAGATCCCTATCGGCACCTTGCTGACCAAACATCTGAAAGCCACCCTGATCGGCACGTTCATCATGCTGGCAACCTATACCCTGTTTTATATTATGACGGTCTACTCCATGACGTGGGGAACATCAGCACCACCTAATGGATTGGGCTTCCCACGGAATACCATGCTGCTGATGCTGATGCTGGCGGTCATTGGGTTCGGAATTATGGTGCCTCTTGCCGGATTACTGGCCGACCGTTTTGGTCGTCGCAAGACAATGATTACCATCACCTTGCTGATTATCGCTTTTGCTTTTATCTTCCCGACGATGCTGGGATCAGGTAATCAGGCACTGGTGATGGCATTCCTGGTGTTTGGTTTGAGTATTATGGGGCTAACCTTTGGTCCAATGGGTGCCTTGCTACCTGAATTGTTTCCCACTGAAGTGCGTTATACCGGTGCTTCTTTCTCCTACAACCTCTCCTCAATATTGGGTGCTTCTGTTGCGCCTTATATCGCCACGTGGCTGGCGCATAAATACGGGCTGTTTGCGGTAGGTCTGTATCTGGCAGCGATGGCTCTGCTTACCCTGATTGCTCTTATCGCCAGCAAAGAGACTCTGCATGACTCATTGTATGACTGATACCCAATCAGAAGTGCTTTGAACTCTTCGCTGCAGGTTAAAATTAAGGCCACTCCCAATCGGGGTGGCCTTGTGCTATCAACGGGGTTAACGAGGGCTCTGCATACGTCAGGTTTACGCCCCTTTCTGTACCGGAGATATCTCGACAGCCTCAGGCTTAGTCTCTTCAACCGTCGGTGCAGGTGATTCCACGGGTGCCATAACGGATTGCCAAATGGTTTGCAGCGGCGCCACAGACACCCCTTTACCATCATCAGCCTGTAACAGAACTAACGTTAAAACCTGAGTTAACTGTTGCTGAAGCTCCTGATTGAGCTTATTACGTGTTAATTCAGCAAGGAAGTGCTGCCTGAGCTTCTGGTACTGTTCCGGTGCAATATCGACTACCGCATTTTGTTGTGAACGCAGACGCTGGTTCATTAATACTTCGGTATCCATGCGGGCATAAGTGGCAAACAATTTACTCAGCTCTGCGGTTTTGCGTGCAATCAGTTCATCAAAAAATGTCTGTGACACGCCATTGTCACGTAATGATTCCATCTCCTGGGCAATCAATTTTAAGTGGTTGCTGAATGCTGATGGCTCCGCATCCAGATTAATGGCGCACTGGGCGCGCTGGTAAAAGACCCGACAATCGAAACCTAATTGTACATTTTGGATTTTATTCTCGGAGAACTTTTTTTGCAGATAGGTAAAGAGCGCTTCACGCACTAAATCACTTTTCCAGTAGTGCTGCAATGCACGCGCATCGCGCAGCGGCTGCCACGCGCTGTCCCATACCAGTGATAAACGCCCCTGCGCCAGACCGTCATTACTCAGCACAACCGGCTCTTTACCTAATGCGGGCAGTACTGGTAACGGTAACGGCATTTCACGTTTACCCTCTAAGGAAGAGAAAACTTTACTGATCTGTTCAGAGACAGCACGACCATCAACATTACCTACCACATAAAGTGTCATCGCATCGGGGGTGTACCATTGATGGTAAAACGCCTTCAACTTTTCAATGTCGACCGCTCCGCTGATCGCCGCCCGCGGATCATGCCCTGATAGCGTTGACCCTTTCAGACGGTAGCGCCACCATGCATCCCCGGGATTGGCCGGCCAGCTGGCAACCGGGTCCGTGGTGTGCAATGCCAGAGACGCGGTTTCTACACTGATCTTTATATCACCAGCGGTGCCTGCCAGCCAGTTAAATGCTTCTTTTATCGTCTCAGGCCGATTATTCGCCAGGCTGTATGAGTAGAGAGTATAGTCGTAAGAGGTGATGGCTGGCGGATGAGGCCTGTCGGGATCAATGCCCTGCTGCCATAATGTACGTAACTGTGCGCTGTCGAGTCGGGTGCTCTCCAGCAATGCAATACGAGGTAACAGATGGCTAAACCCCAACTGCTGAGGGCTCTCTGCCAGCGATCCGGTGTTAATCACCAGCCTGATTTGAACGCGATCACTCGGTCGCTGTGGTGTGGTTAATACCTGCCAGCTAAAACCGTTATTAAGTTTACCCTGCTGCCAGGCAGGATCGGGTTGCAGCGTTTCTGCCCGCGCAACTATACTGATAATCGCAAGGATTATGCCCCCCAGCCAATAACGCACTCTGGTAACCTGCATGTATACCCCTGATCAATTTACTCGCTAAAAATGCCCGCCATCGTATCACGCGGACACGGCAATTAATGCTTAGACCACACTGCCTCCCGGATGTCCCATCACGAGGGCAATAATTTATTAGTACTTTTCCGGCTGATGCCGCCGTCGCAGCAACGCTGACCAGCTGCATCGAAGCGAAACTCACCACAGACACAGACAGCATAACACTTCCGGCAACGGTGGCTTTAGGCAGGCAACCCGTTACACGGCTGACTCACCCACCGATGAATCAGGAAAATAGCGCTCAGTAAACGCCGGTATACTGAGAGGTGAACCACAATAAGCACCGCTGGCGTAGATGACTCCATGCGACCGCAGCAGTGCTTCGTCCTCTGCACTGTCAACATGCGTCACCATCAGAGCCAGCACCAGTTTATTGGCAAGTTCGCTCAGCAATTGTAACGCAGTAAGAGAGCGATTTATTTTTGTTAAATCAACTTTCAACTGCCCGGCAGCAGGCAGTGTGGCATTGATGAGGCCGGTTACACTGAGATTTTCTGTTGCATCGCTGTTGAGCATCAGCGTTACGCCGGCCTGTTTCAGGCCTTTTAATATGTCAGGAGAAACCGATAACGCCTGGAGATCCGTTTCCAGCACCAGTGAAGAGGGAGCCATATCACCCACGCTCAGGCGCTCCTGCAGATGCGACAACAACCCCGCCGAGGCTAATACTGCGGGGGGAATGTCGAGATAGAGCGCTAAGCCAATCTGTGTTTTCTGCCACACGGCTAATCGGTCACAGCAGCTGTCCACCATCCAGAACCATAAGGGTGCCATCTCTTCACCTGCGGGGATGGCTCTGTCATCCGGTAACAATTGTTCGCCTTGCAGCCCTGGTAACGCAAGATGTACTTGCGCCCCGGCAAGATGCCCGTCACGCAAATCAATGCGTGGAGAGAGTTTGAGTGTTAACGATGCTGACAATAATAGCGTTAACATTTCGTTGCGTGAAAGTGCTTCATTCTGCTGATACAAGATATCAGATTGGGAGACGGTTAATTTGCTGCTACGCAATAAGTTAACCGTACGTTGATTACGATTATAACTGCGTACCAGCATACCCAACTCATCGTTAGCATGCCCTGCGGGGATCACGAACTGATGCGATGTGATCGCTTCAGGGGGCAGTGCTTGTAACTCATTAGCCAGACGTCTCAATGGCCTGATCATCAGTTTATTGATACACCAGCTCAACGCTATTGATAGAATCAGAACCAACAACAGATAAGCTGTCACCATCGTCGCGACGGTACTCAGGATAAACGTATAGATACGTGCTGAATCCGCCTGCAGAACAAGTAATGCCATCGGTTTCGGCGTTGCGGGTTGCAATGAATAAAGCGGAACAGTAATAGTGACGGGTAATCGCAAAAGATTCGCGGCCAACGCTGGCACCGGTTTGCTCACCCGATAACGCCGCTGTAAGACCTGGACGCCTCCCGGTAACTGTACTTCTGCCGTTGCGACAATGCCGGAGGTTTTCAACGCATCGAGGATCTCACCAGCCTGATTGATATCAGTATTAAACAGTGCCAGTGAGAGTGGCTGACGGAGAGAGTGTGCCATTAGTTCCATCTGCTGTGCGTAATCCACCCTGCGCTGCTGCACAAAATGAAATACCTGAGTAACGACAAACACGGCAACGAAGATCATCACCACAACTACGCTGATGACCATCTGCTTTATGGTTAATGAGCGGCTGACACGCAAACCTGTTCTCCAACATCCTGTAGTGGGCATTCCGAGTATACCTGATGAATACCGCTTGTTAAGTCTTCCTGTCCTCGATCGTTCACTGCCAGGGCGTCATCGAACATCACCTGTCTCAGCCATCGTCAACATCCTGTCCGATGTTGACGACTCGCTGATAATCAACATACCGTCAACTGTTGCTCTTCTTTGTCAACAGCAAAGCATGCAATTTGCTGATCGGCATGGGTTTTAAGCTCCGGACGATGGAGCGTACAAGGTGCAAACCGATGCTGACAACGGGCATTAAAAGCACACCCCGGGGGTGGATTAAGTGGGCTCGGCAACTCACCGGTTAATTTGATCCGCGGGCGGCGCTGATCCGGGTTCAGGCGAGGAGTCGCTGAAAGCAGCGCCTGAGTATAAGGATGACGGGGATGAGAGAAGATAGCCTGCTTGCTACCGCTTTCGACACAGCGTCCGAGATACATAACCATCACGTCATCAGCAATATGTTCAACCACTGACAAATCATGCGAGATGAAGATGTAAGATAAGCCCATTTCTTGTTGCAAATCCATCATCAGATTAAGCACCTGAGCTCGCACTGAGACATCCAGTGCTGAGACGGGTTCATCAGCAATCAGCACATCCGGCTCAAGCATCAATCCTCGGGCAATAGCAATACGTTGCCGTTGTCCGCCTGAAAACATATGGGGATAACGATCGTAGTGCTCTGTTTTCAACCCTACTTTGGCCATCATTTCCAGCACTTTTTCACGCCGCTCTGCCGCGCTCAGTGATGTATTGATCAGCAAGGGTTCACCTAAAATTTGCCCGATTTTTTTTCGTGGGTTAAGTGAAGCATAAGGGTTCTGAAACACAATCTGGATTTTCTGACGTCGCAGTTTTTGTGCCTGTGGATCAGGCTGCAACAAATCTTCCCCCTGATAAAACAGCTGCCCGGCACTGGGTGTTTCTATCATGGTCAGCAGACGCCCGAGTGTCGATTTACCGCAACCAGACTCGCCAACGACAGCAAGCGTTTTACCGCGTTCCAGGGTAAAAGAGACACCATCAAGCGCTTTAACCTGTTTTTCTTCGCCGAATAATCCTTTTTTTACCGGATAATATTTTTTTAAATCGATCGCCTGCATCAGCAGCGCTGAGGATTGTTTTTCAGGCTTCATAGCGAGGTCTCCCGGCATCATCTAAAGGAAAATGGCATTTTGACTGACGTCCACCAGCGACAGCACGCAGCGCAGGTTCTTCATTACGACAACGATCACTGACATAAGGGCAGCGCGGATTCAACAAACACCCGCGAGGTCGATCATACTTACCGGGAACTACACCAGGCAGTGAGGCAAGCCTCGCTTTATCAGCGGCAAATTCAGGCAGTGCTCGCAGTAATGCCTGGGTATAGGGGTGACGAGGCGCTCGAAATATCTCCTCAGCTTTACCTGTTTCAACCACTTGTCCGGCATACATCACGATGATATGTCGTGCCGCCTCAGCGACTAATGCCAGGTCATGTGTTATCAAAATCAGAGCCATGTTCTCTTTGCGCTGCAGCTCAAGCAGCAATTCAATGATTTGTGCCTGAATGGTGACATCCAGCGCTGTAGTTGGCTCATCAGCGATTAACAATCGGGGACGACAGGCGATAGCCATCGCTATCATCACCCGCTGACTCATTCCTCCCGACAACTGGTGTGGGTAAACAGCAAGACGTGAAGCGGGATCGGGAATGCCAACTTGCGTTAGCAGGTCGATTGCACGTTGATAACGGGTTTTTTTATTACCCCCCTGATGGACTTTAATCGCCTCCATAATCTGAAACCCGACGGTATAGCATGGATTCAGACTGGTCATCGGGTCCTGAAATATCATTGCAACGTCGGCACCTACCAGTTTACGTCGCTGTTTTTCTGACAGCTGTTGCAAGTCCTGTCCGTCAAACGCCATCTGTTTCGCCATCACTTTACCGGGATAGTCAATCAATCCCATGATCGCCAGTGAACTGACTGATTTGCCGGAGCCTGATTCACCGACGATGCCAACTACTTCACCTTGTTCAACCTGGTAACTAATACGATCTACAGCACGAAACGGTGTCTTTTCATCACCAAAGTGCACCGACAGTTCGTCTATTGTTAATAATGCCATCGGTGGCCTCTCTACTGCTTGAGTTTCGGGTCAAGGGCATCGCGTAAGCCATCACCCATAAGATTAAATGCAAGTACGGTCAGCAGGATAGTCAGTCCAGGGAACGTCACTACCCACCATGCACTCTGTGCAAATTGCAGCACATCAGAAAGCATGGTGCCCCATTCTGGCGTAGGAGGCTGTGCTCCCATTCCCAGGAAACCCAGTGCCGCCATATCCAGAATGGCGTTAGAAAAACCTAATGAGGCCTGGACGATTAAAGGTGCCAGACAGTTAGGTAGGATGTTGATAAACATCTGACGCATTGCACCTGCACCTGCGACACGCGAAGCAGTGACGTAATCACGGTTTACTTCCACCATCACCGCAGAGCGTGTCAGACGGATATAATGCGGGAGTGCAACAAATGTCAGCGCAATGGAAGCATTGACTATCGACGGGCCGAAAATTGCCACCAACACCAGCGCCAGAAGCAGGCTGGGCAAGGCGAGCATGATATCAACCACACGCATGATAGCGGAGTCAGTCACTCCCCCCATATAACCAGCGAGCAGCCCGAAGATCATCCCCAGCACCATGGAGAGCACAACAACCAGACAGCCCACCAATAATGACAAGCGTGCGCCATACATTAAGCGGGAAAGCACATCACGCCCGACATCGTCGGTACCGAGGATAAATTTCCAGCTTCCTCCTTCCATCCAGACCGGCGGACAAAGCAGAGCATCACGGAACTGCTCTGCAGGTGCATGCGGAGCAACAACATTAGCAAATATCGCCACGAGGAATATTAGGGTGATATAGACAAAACCAATTACCGCACCTTTGTTGCGGGTAAAATAGTGCCAGAACTCCTGAAATGGGGTCATGGGCTTCGGTGCAGCAAGGCTGCTACCTGATTCAGTATTCGACATGCCCAACCCTTACTTGTTATGACTAATGCGCGGATTTATCACGCCGTAAAGCAGATCAACCAGCAAATTGACGAGAATAATCAAAATGGCCACCATCAGTACGCCGCCCTGAACCACCGGGTAATCACGGCGCTGCAACGCATCAATCAGCCAACGCCCAAGCCCTGGCCAGGAAAAGATGGTTTCTGTCAGAATAGCGCCTGCCAGCATTGTCCCAACCTGCAAACCTACCACGGTCACCACCGAGAGCATTGCGTTACGCAGCGCATGCACGACAATCACTCGCATACGCGTCAGACCTTTGGCTCGCGCGGTACGGATGTAATCCTCACCGAGGACTTCAAGCATTGAAGAGCGGGTCATACGAACAATCACCGCCAGCGGAATAGTACCAAGCACAACCGCCGGCAGAATCATATGCATCACAGCGTCTTTAAAATCACCCGGTTCTCCCCAGATCAGCGTATCAATCAGCATAAAACCAGTTAAGGGATGGCTGTCATCGAGGAAAATAGTATCGCTGATTCGACCTGATACCGGGGTCAGATTGAGGTGTACAGAAACCAGCATGATCAACATCATGCCCCACCAGAAAATCGGCATTGAGTAGCCAGTTAACGAAATACCTACTGCTGTATGATCAAATACAGAGCCGCGTTTCACTGCAGCCAGTACCCCCACCGGGATTCCTACCACGATAGCAAACAACATCGCGCACATGCCCAACTCAAGCGTGGCGATAAAACGTGGTACGAACTCATCCCATACCGGGAGCTGGCTCTTCAACGATGTACCTAAATCACCATTGACAAGAATACCGTGCAGGTAAGCGATATACTGCTGCCAGAGAGGCTTATCTAATCCCATCTGAGCGAGTAATTCAGCATGTCGTTCGGCGGAGATTCCGCGCTCGCCAGCCATGATAAGTACCGGATCACCGGGGATCATATGGACAAACGCGAAAGTTAAAAGGGTAATTCCAATGAACGTTGGCACCACAAGGGCCAGACGTCGGAATATGAACTGCAACATAATGCGTAATCTCTGTCAGTTTCCACCACCCTACAGGCGGGGAAATTATCATTGCTCAATATGCTGTGGAGGTTTGACACTTCCACGACGCCTGTGATCAGCGTCTTCATTTTCATCTGGCCATTAGGCCAGAAAAAGCACCGGAGGCATCGGCCTCCGGCAACACATCGCGCCCGAACTGGCGAATGTTATTCCTGAATATCTACGTTTTCAAAGTGATGCTTACCTAACGGATCAACGATGTATCCTGTCACTTTTTTGCTGACAGGTTCGTATACCGTAGAGTGAGCAATAATCAGCGCAGGAGCCTGATCATGCATCATGACCTGAGCCTGTTTGTAGTACTCAATACGTTTATTGTGGTCAGACTCGGCACGGGCAGGCTGAATTAAATTTTCAAACGGTTTATAGCACCAGCGAGAATAGTTAGAACCGTCTTTTGCTGCCGCACAGCTAAACAGCGTGGCAAAGAAGTTATCCGGGTCTCCATTATCACCCGTCCAGCCCATCATGACCGTTTGGTGCTCACCGGCTTTTGCTCGTTTGAGATACTCACCCCATTCGTAGGTCACAATGTTGGCTTTCACACCGACTTTCGCCCAGTCAGCCTGAATCATCTCGGCCATACGACGGGCATTCGGGTTATAAGGGCGCTGTACCGGCATAGCCCATAGATCAATCGTGAAGCCCTCAGGCATACCAGCCTCTTTGAGTAATGCTTTTGCCTGTGCAGGATCGTAAGGATAATCCTGAACGGCATCATTATAACTCCACATGCTTGGTGGAATCAGGTTTTTCGCAGGTTGCCCGGCACCCTGATAGACCGCTTCAATGATCGCTTTTTTATTCACAGCCATTGTTAAGGCCTGACGTACCTTCACGTTATCCAGTGGTTTTTTCTCGGTATTAAACGACAGGTAACCTACGTTTAGTCCCGGTTTTTCCATCAGGGTAATGTTCTTATCTTCTTTCATGCGTGGAATATCAGCAGGATTCGGGAATGGCATAACCTGACATTCACCTTTCTGCATTTTGGCATAACGCACTGAGGCATCAGGCGTAATCGAGAACACCAGGCGATCAATTTTTGGCTTAGTACCCCAGAATTGATCAAAGGATTTGTACAGAATGCGTGAGTCTTTCTGATATTGCAGCAGTTGGAATGGACCAGTTCCCAGCGGGTTCAGGTCAATTTTTTCCGGGGTGCCTGCTTTCATCATTTTGTCGGCATACTCGGCAGACATAATTGAGGCAAAATCCATACCGAGATCAGCAAGGAACGGGGCTTCCTGACGCGTCAGGATAAAACGAACGGTGTGGTCGTCTACTTTTTCGATTTTGGCGATCAACGCCGGCATGTCCATGCCTTCAAAATATTCGTAGCTGCCACCAGAGACTTTGTTATAAGGATTATTTTTGTCCAGCTGACGCTCAAAGGAGAACACTACATCATCGGCATTAAAATCACGGGTGGGTTTGAAATCTTTGCTGCTTTGCCACTTTACCCCATTACGCAGGTGGAAAGTGTAGATTTTACCGTCTTCACTCACATCCCATTTTTCTGCCAGGCCTGGTTGCAGCTCAGTTGTACCGAGTTTGAACTCAACGAGACGATTGTAAATGGGTACCGAGCTGGCATCATAACTGGTGGAGGAGGTAAATAACTGTGGATTAAATCCTTCCGGTGAGCTTTCAGAACAGAATACCAGGGTTTTTGCCTGTACTCCTGCCGCTACACTCAGAGCTGCCAGGGTCAGCCCTATTTTGGCTATCCCACGCTTTCCCAGGGAATGTTTCATACTCTACTCCAATTCATATGTGAGGTGATTAATTCGTCCAGCTATTCTTTACTGTAGAGCGACGTTGCTGCGCTGTGAGGGTAAAGAGAAATGATGAAAAATGTCCCTTTTCTTACTGAGGTAACAATTTGTCAACTGTTACCAGATACGTCAATACAAAGAGAGAGGATTTACATCCAGCCTACCCGCAGAACCAGCAGAACCAGCAGAACCAGCAGAACCAGCAGAACCAGCAGAACCAGCAGAACCAGCAGAACAAAATAAAGAAAAAACCAATAAATTATAGATTAAAAAACCGGTTTTTTATTAAAATTTAGTTTTTCACAATTAAATTCAATCGTAATAACGCCATACCGCATCATATCAGTGCATGGCTTAATCGGTAAAAAGATTTTCTTATCTCACAAAAAAACCGGCGAATGCCGCTTTCGGGAAGGTAAAACACGGAACCCGTCCTGAAGCTAACAGGCCCGTGTATCACTATGCAGTGTTAAATATTACTGAACAGCACCAGCCGACGCCGGAGCCGCGCACCAATTGTTGGCGGGGTTAATTCCAACATCAGACGAGGTATACCCAAGACAGCCAAGCAACGAATCGAACAATTCAACATGGCGATGTACTTTTCCATCCTGCTGCTGCTGTTTAAGGCGCAGGAAAGCCTGTCTGTTAGCGGGTTCAGCCAGATAGCTGTCTGACATCCAAACCAGCAGTGGAACTCTGAACTGCTCGACAGGTGCCAGTTGACGCGGGGTGCCATGAAAATGGGTATTGTCACTGGTCGACTCACCATGATCGGCCGCATAAAAAACAATCGCCTTTTTATCACGCAGCTGATCGAGCACACTATCAAGCATGGTATCGACGTATAGCACTGAGTTATCAAACGCATTGATTAACATCGCTTTGCTGCAACTTTCATCGACACCCATACACTCGGGCTGAAAACGGGCATACTCACGTGGATATCGCTGGGAATAGAGATAATGAGAACCTTTGGTATGCAGAATCACCAGGTGTTTCCCGCGAGGATGATTTTTCAGCGACTGCTGCAACTCAGGTATTAACAGCATGTCATCCACTGCTTTACCTCGATTCTTCTCTTCAGAACCAATCTGCTCACGAAAGGCATAATTGTCAGCATCGGTATTGTTGTAAAACCATACCTCGCTCTGCATGGCAAATAAATCTGAGCTAAACCCCAGTTGTTTGAGAACAGCAAACACATTCTGCTCTTTCAGAGTCTGTGCAGGATCATCAACTGTGCCACCTTCACGCACAAACATACAACGTAACGAGAGTTTAGTCGCCGTGTCACAGGAGATACCGCGAAATGCCACCAGGTTGGGTTCCTGAGCCAGCTTAGGCGTGGTATCCCGTTCGTAACCCAGTAACCCCATGTGATCCCATCGGGTCGTTTCACCAATCACAAACACGACGTAGGTATCATCAATCCCTGCAGGTGCCTGATAACTAAACTGAGCGGCGGGATTAAACAAGGTATCACTGTCTATCTGCTCATCAACCGAGGTATAGATGTAAAGACCGAGTGCTGAAAGCCAGTTCGATGGCAAATAAGAGTGTGCCACCACCCCACCATAACTCGGCAAGTCAATGTTAGTCTGACGTTCAGCCAGGGTTTGACGATGGTCAAAATATTTCAAAGGCAGCCACACAACTGCCACCGCGAACAGTAATACCAGTAGCGGACGCAGCCGTTTGCCTGGCATTATCATCTGTTCAGGTAACGATAATAACAACGGACTTTTCCAGATCAACCACAACGGCAATACGCTCAGGACGCCGACCCAGATGAACAGGTGGTAACCGACGACCTCTTTAGAAAGATCGATATCTGTCGTCATCACGGAAGCGATGATGCCATAACCAATCACAACATTAAAAAACGTTATGCAGTAACTGGCGGTCACCGAGATCACAAGTAACAGGGAGGCAGCAACGCGCCATACCACTTTACCGGTCAAGGATAACAGCCGCAGCAGAAAGAAAGTTAACATCACCACGGCAACCATTTCGGCCAATGCCGACAGGCATTGCATCAATGCTGCATGGTGCAGATAGGGGGTGAAACGATGGTAGAAAACCGCACTGTTCAGGAAGATACCAATGTAGATGGCCAGAAAGAGCGAAAGCTGGGATTGTGTCAGTCTTTTTATCACATTCATTAAAACTTTTTCAGACCTTACCAGGTGGGATGAATAATCGGGTGATCATCTGACCCTATGCTACAGGGAAAGTTCGTTCGCTCAGGCATATTTTACGAATAACCTGTTGTGGAAATTAACATAAAACGTCACAAGGTGTGTATCAGTAAAATCAGGTATAGCAGGAGGTAATGACCGGAAGGGACTGGCGCGACCAGGGCGCAAATGCCCTGGTCAGACCAACATGATGATCAGTCAGTGATAATACTCAGTGTCACATCGATATTGCCGCGAGTAGCATTGGAATACGGGCAAACAATATGCGCTGCATCTGTCAGTTTCTTCGCTTCATCTGCCGCCATGCCTGGCAGATGAATATTCAGTTTTACTTCAATGCCGAATCCGGTAGGGATTGGACCAATACCCACCTCACCTTCAACAAACGCCTCTTTGGGCATAGTAAATTTGTCACGCCCGGCGACAAACTTCATCGCGCCGAGGAAACAGGCAGAGTAACCCGCAGCAAAGAGTTGCTCAGGATTCGTCACTTCGCCCCCTAACCCCCCCATCTCTTTGGGTACACCCAGCTTCACATCAAGGAACCCATCAGAAGAGGTTGCACGACCATCACGACCGCCGGTTGCTTTTGCTTTTGCAGAGTAGACAACTTTTTCAAGAGACATCAGATCACTCCATAGTCAGGTGTTTTGTTAACTATAAAATAGCACACTATTTAAAAAGCGCAATAACAGTTTTACCAATCTCACCGTCAGCCAGCGAGATGATTTCTGAGCGTTTCCAGCTCTTTCTTTAACGCACTCATCGACTCTGCATCGCAGGAGGATGAGTGGAAAACCTCAGTGGGGATATCGAGTGCTTTGTCGCGTAATTGCCGTCCCTGTTCAGTCAGTGTCACCACCACCTGACGCTCATCGCGCCTTGACCGTTCTCTGAGCAACAAACCAGCTGCTTCGAGACGTTTGAGTAACGGGGTGAGAGTCGCTGAATCAAGAAACAGCCGCTCGCCAATTTCCGACACGGTAATTTGATCCCTTTCCCACAGAACCAGCATAACCAGATATTGCGGGTAGGTGATGTCGAGCCTGACCAGCAGTTGCCGGTAAAGCTTATGCATTGCAAGATTGGCAGAATAGAGCGCGAAACAGAGTTGCTGATCTAACAGCAACTCTTCATGCTGCCTTGTTCTGCTCAGAGTGGTAGTTTTTTCATTCATCATGCGATGCTATATAGCACACTATATTATTGCAAGCGATTTTAAACCGGAACGGCAACCGATTAGCACAAACAGATCGTAACCGATGATAAACAGTGAGCAACGTCATCCTTGGCACACTCAGGAGTGAAAAAAAGCACCCGCCTCGTCTCTGGCATAAATCTCCATGACTTTTTCCCAAACTCTCCCCCCTGGATCACCGGCTTCATTGAAAACCGCATCCATTTTCTCAATTTGTATCTGGCTGATTTGGTTATCAATCGATAACCCCCCGGAGGTAAGAAAAAGCACTTTGCTGCGTTTATCTTTTGGATGAGGCTGAAAATCAATCATCCCTTTTGCAATTAATTCCTGCATCGGCTTATGCATCGCCTGCTTTGATACATCAAGTACCGATAACAGTTCATTCACTGTCATACCCGGTTTTCGCGCAACAAAGAACAGAATTCGCCGATGGAATTGAGTAATTCCGTATCTGCCGAGCAGATTGTCAGAAGGCTTTACAAAACTTCGGTAGGCAAAATAAAAAAGTGCCAGTTTTTTATCAACGTCAATCATAGGCTCATCCTGCTTTTTCCTGCATATTAGCACGAGACAAGATTGACGTTGAAGTGGCTGAGGCTGAGTCTCAGGCCTCCCTTAACATGGCATCATGAGTTTTGTTTTTCAAATGCCACACCCAGTTTTTTCAGGAGTTCAGGTGCATCATCTGCCTTCATACACACTTCAATCCATTGCAGTCGGTCTATGGTGGTGTGGTGAATACAGCCAGCCAACTGTTGCCCTTAAGTCTGGTCTATAAAGTACTGCCGGCACGCGAAGATACTATTCGCTCCACCCTCTATCAACTGATGCAAAATAACCGCACCCGGCTGATGCAGTTAGCGGGCCCGCAAGCACGTTTCGCCTGGTGGGGCGGAAGCGCTGACAGTAGTGCGCTGTTGACTGCCTATGCCTACTATGCTGACTGGCATGCCAGCCAGGCGATGGGGCTTTCGCTCCCGGCATCACAATGGCAACGCATGCTTGAACTCTATGCAGAACAGGCCGGCGATCTCCCCCTGCTACATCGTGCCCTGATCCTCACCTTTGCCCAGGAGATGAAATTACCGGTGAACAGCCTGATTCAGGGGCTGGATGCTGCTCTGCTCGACTATACGCTTGAGGCACACACGGCATACTCAGCGGACAATCTGACGCGTAATGACAGCCTCATTCTGTATGCCGCTAACAGCGATCTCGGGATCGCCGCTGCCCGCACACTCACCGATGTGTTGCTGGGTCGTGCGCAGCTTACCTCAACGGAATCAACGGCGGTGAGAGAACGCGCAAAGCGTAAAGTCACTGATAGCGCATTACCACTCGCAAGAACGATTGCGCTTTTAGCGGTTAAAGGCGGTGAACGGGAAGCTGCGGCAATATTACGCAGCCTGACATCAGAGCAGGCAAGTATTGACCGTGCTCTGGCAATCAACTGGCTGGCACAACGCGTCAACTACAGTGCCCCTTCTCCGCTGCCTTCTCCTGGCGAAGGTTGGAGAAAACAATCACTGATCGACGGTGGTCACTACTGGTTATGGGAAGGTAAAGGCGTGCCCGAAACCATTTCGCAACCCTAAGAGACCCAAACGCTCTCTGATGCTGTGTTGAGTTGGTACAGCCCGGAGCCTGCAGCGAGAGAACGTGATACACCCGTAAAAGTGACCCATCGGCTGTTTAAATTAATTCCTGATGACGAGCCTTTCTCATTCCGCCTTGAAGCCGTTACCGATGGCATCGTTTCCAGTTCAGCTCTCTATCTTGATGAAATAGAGCTGGAAAGTAATCAAGAAGAGGATCTGCGTTTTAGCCAGGTAGAGGTTCCGCTTCCGCCAGGTGCTGATGTGGAAAAAACCATCTGGGGTATCAACGTACAGCGTACCGATGGCAGTAAAGGCACCATGAACCTCGACAAAGCGCGCAACGAAAATGGTGATCTAATGTATATGATCCCGGTTGATCGACAACGCGGGCAAACTCATTTTCATCATCTGGTGCGTTTCTCTCAGAAAGGCGAATTTACCCTGCCTGCAGTCCGTTTCCGGCGCAGCTATGCACCGGAACAGCAGGTCAGTGAGCAACGTCAGTTGCTGCAAACGGTGACGGTGAGATAGATGAAGCGCACACTCTCCCGCTATCTTGCCCGGTTGCTGCTGCTTATCCCACTGGCAGCAACCGCAGAGCCGACATTGAATGTCGCTATCCGTGAGGAGGGAGGGGATAAACTCTATCAATTGACCAAAGAAAATGTCGTCAAACAACAGTCACTGCCAACGGCACTTTCTACCCCGTTAGGCAGCCTGTGGAAACTGTATGTCTACGCCTGGCTGACAGATCGTCAGATAACTGAAGCGCCCTACACCTGCCATGGTGCCGATAAAGAAGAAGTCTACTGCTGTTCTCCGGGCGAACAGATAACCCGAGATCAGGCACTGGTACGCTCATGTGGTCTCTATTTCTCTCCGACAAGGTTAAATATTAACCCTGGAGAGTGGCAGCAATACTGGCAAAAACAGCGTTCACCCGGCTGGTTGCAGCAGCTTTCCCGGCTGCAACCTGAAACGCGCGTTCCGGTCTCTGAGCTGCTTGAGACGCTATCCACATTGCCCGGCAGGGAAATAGCTTAACCACTATTACTGGATGTGGTGCTGAATAACGGCGACGGGAGCACAGCAGGCGCACTCGGCGGTCGACTGAGAGTCAAAACCTGGAGCTGGTTTGCTGATCAGGTACAACAACAACGTGAAGGCGGGTTTGCTGGCTGGCTGAGTGATGGTACTCCGCTCTGGGCAAGCGGGCCTGGCACCAGCAAAACGGTCTTAAATGACTATGCAACGGTACTCAATCGATGGTTACCACTGTCAACGATCCTGAAAGGCGAGCCTTGTGTGGTGGTGGATCTGTTTACTCGCTATCCGATCACCACGATCCAGCAGACAGGCAGTGATCTCCATATCACTCCCGGGGTTTTACGCGGTCGTTATCAGGTCAGCTTCAGTAATGGTAACCAGCGCGAGATAGAGAGTCATGGTGAACTCTATTTGCAACAGGATCTCACGGTGAAAGCTCGCCTGAATCGTGAAGAGTATGTTGCCCGGGTGCTTGACCGTGAGGCAAAAAGTGAACCCCAGGAAGCCGCGAAAGCCATGGCGGTTGCGATCCGAACTTACCTGCAACAAAATGCACAACGTGACGGACAATGTCTGACTATTGAGGACAGTAGCGCGCTGCAGCGCGTCTCCCCCTCCGCCGCCAGCGAAGGCAGCAGAGCTATTGTTGCCTGGACACAGGACATCATTCTTGCGGGCAGTCAGGTGAATTATCATCTCGATACCGAAGGGGAAAACCAGCTGTCGTGGCAAAGAGCGGTGGAACAAGCGCAGCATGGTATGCGCTATGATGCAATCCCCGCCTCAGCCTATCCACGGGCCAACCTGAGTCGCTGGGATGCCCCCCTGACAACCTGTCAGGCGATACCTGAAGCTGAGGCATGGATAAAATCGCAGCAACAAGGCTGGCAGGAAAAACTGTACCGGGAACCGGGATATAACACCCTGACACAATTCGCCGTGTGTCGTTCGGGCGCGGGTTCCCCTTACATAGACAGAACCAAAAAACAGATCCATGTCCGTCATTTCTACACCCTGCAGGACAGACTGGATTTAACGCATGAATATTTGCACCTGGCTTTTGATGGCTACCCTTCCGGTATGGATGAAGTGTACATCGAAAATCTTACCCGCCATCTGTTAATGGATTAATGTTATGCGCACCCGTTATCTCGCTTTTATCGTTCCTCTTCTGTTTCCGGGGCAGTTCAGGCCCAGGAGGTTGAAATCACCACCCCCTACGCTGGCTGGCAGGCGAATGATGGGGACAATGCCAATTTTTCACAACGGGTGTATTACCCCGCCTCTTCTGTCAACACAGCCGCCGGGCAGAACATCACGGCACAAATTCGCGGCAAAATAACCGCTTTGCGAAAAATTGCCGAAGAGCCTAACCGGCCGGGAAAAATTGTCGTCAATGGTATTGAGATGCCCGTGCGCATTGATGACGATGGAGGCTTTTCACGCCCGTTTATCTTCCCGGAAGGCAGCAACAGCATTCAGGTCATCAGCCCCGACGGCGAGAGTCAACATAAAACCCAGTTTTACTCAACCAACGGACAAGGCGGCATTCCTGCGAGATTGCGTGTAGTACTGTCATGGGACAGCGACAATACCGACCTCGATTTGCATGTCGTCACACCGGATGGCCAGCACGCCTGGTATGGCAATCGCGCATTGCAGAATGGCGGCGCACTGGATGTCGACGTCACAACCGGTTATGGCCCGGAAATTTTCTCCACGCCGACCCCGTTGAAAGGACGTTATCTGGTGTATGTTAACTATTTCGGTGGTAGTCAGGAGCTCATCACAACAGCGCAGTTGTCAGTGATCACCGGCGAAGGCACACCAGATGAGAAACAGGAAACGTTTGTAATTCCGATGCGTAAAGCAGGCGAACTGACACTGGTGAATAGCTTCAGTTACTGAGTAAAACCGCCGTCAATTCTGACGGCGTAACATTCAGCCAGGAATCATTGATAGAGAATATCACCGGAAACAATGCGCACAATGCGACCTTCTGCATCGGTGATCAACACATAACTTCCTCCCATATACGTCCAGTGACTGCCATCCTGCGGCGCAGGAAGATTACGTTTGTTCCACTCTGCAATATTATATCGCGCAGAACGGTAAAGCTCAGGCACCACATCTCCTGCCTGGAAGTGGGTAAAGTCAGCAAATACCTCACTGCGATCATATTTACTGGCATCGGGTGCCACCGCTACACTATTATTATCACTGACTGTCGGGGCTGCGGTATCCGCAGAGGCTTCACTGGTCGATGCTGGCGCACTCGCTACCGCCACATCATCAGCACAAACTGCAGAGGTACTCAGCAACAGCGTAGTGATACCAAAAAACAACGGCGCAACTTTATTCATAATATCCTCATGTAAAACAATACCTGTCCCGAAATCTTGTCCAGGAGAAGCAAGCTAAAGGTCTCTCATCTGATTACTCAGACCAATGAACAGGCAATCCGTTCCTGATGTCATGTAAGGGATTGCGACTTTTGTCATAAGATAACGTGATAACCAGAACAGAGTCACCCAGGTAGTCAACCCGACCGCAGGCTCTGCTAATAAAATTTTATCGGCATCACACTGTTTTCTTACACGTTGATCGTAACCTCACACCTTATCATGACACGATGATACTGATTTTATCGTCAGGGAGAAGATTTTAACTATTTTACCTGCAGGTTGGGCTTCACTACTCTCTGTTAACGCCCCGTTAATAGGTTTACTGCCATTTATTCAGTAAAGGATACCCCGGATGACAACAGAGAAAATTAACACCCTGGTGATTGGTGCCGGTCAGGCCGGTGTGGCAATGAGTGAGCATCTCAGTCAGCGTAACATCCCTCATCTGGTGCTGGAGAAACAGCGTATCGCTGAAGCCTGGCGTACCGGACGCTGGGATTCACTGGTTGCTAATGGTCCTGCCTGGCACGACCGCTTTCCAGGAATGACTTTTCCCGACCAGTCAGCCGACGGCTTTGTGGCAAAAGAGCAGGTCGCTGATTACTTCGTCGGATACGCACAACACATCAAAGCGCCGATTCGCTGTGGTGTCAGCGTGACACGGGTCACCCGATTGCAAGGTGCTCCGGGCTTTCATGTAGAAACCAGTGCCGGGGTGATAGAAGCACAGCGCGTGGTTGTCGCCACTGGCCCCTTTCAAAAACCGGTTATCCCGGCCATCGCCTCATCAGACAGCAGCGTGCTGCAAATGCACTCAGCAGACTACCGCCATCCGCAACAGCTTCCGCCGGGAGCAGTGCTTGTCGTAGGCTCCGGCTCTTCCGGGGTACAGATCGCTGATGAGCTGCAACGCAGTGGCAGAAAAGTATTTCTCTCGGTAGGCCCCCATGAAAGGCCACCACGGCGCTATCGCGGTCGTGATTTTTGCTGGTGGCTTGGTGTGCTGGGCTTATGGGATGCCACCCATTGCCAGCCGGGCAAAGAGCATGTCACCATCGCAGTCAGCGGTGCACAAGGAGGGCACACCGTCGATTTCCGACGTCTGGCACAACAAGGGATGACCCTGCTCGGGTCAACCCGTGCCTGTGAAGCGCAACAACTTTATTTTAATGACGACCTGGCAGCCAATATCAGACAAGGGGATGCCAGCTATCTGGCACTGCTGGATGCGGCTGATGCCTGGATTGAGAAAAATGGCCTCGACCTGCCGGAAGAGCCCGAAGCGAGACAATTCCCGGTTGATCCGCCTGAATTCAGTCACCCGCATAAGCAGCTCCACACTGAAGCAGAGGGCATCAGCACCATTATCTGGGCCACAGGTTATGCCACCGACTACCAGTGGTTAGAGGTGGATGCATTTCAGGAAAATGGCCGGCCACGCCACCAGCGCGGTGTTTCCAGTGAGCCGGGAATCTATTTTCTCGGTCTGCCGTGGTTGTCACGTCGTGGTTCCAGTTTTATCTGGGGAGTCTGGCATGACGCCAGTTATCTCGCTGACCATATCATGGCACAGAACAGTTACCTGAATTATCAACCCGATACTCAACCGTAATCCTGTTAATCACTGAAGGTTTACACTCTGACGTTTGCACACTATTCACAGGAGTAAGCCATGACAGCACCCACGCACACACGCATCAGGATGTTTAATACCAAAGAAACGTATCCTAACCAGTCACTGGACAATGACCTGTGCCAGGCGGTACGGGCGGGGAACACTGTCTATGTCCGCGGCCAGGTCGGCACTGATTTTGCCGGTAACCTGGTTGGACTCGGTGATGCTGGTGCACAAACTGAACAAGCAATGAAAAACGTTAAACAACTGTTGGGAGAGGCCGGTTCTGATCTCTCGCACATTGTCAAAACCACCACCTACCTGACGGATCCCCGTTATCGGGAAGCGGTGTACCGTGTTGTTGGTCGCTGGTTGAAAGGCGTTTATCCCATCTCTACCGGGCTGGTTGTCTCAGCACTGGCTCAGCCAGAGTGGTTGATGGAAATTGACATCATCGCCGTCATCCCGGATGACTGGCAAACAGCGGAGGTCTGATGACAGTTTCTATCGTTGGCCGCTGTGCCAAAACCGGACAATTAGGTATTGCTATCAGCTCCTCCAGCATGGCAGTAGGTGCGCGCTGCCCCTGGCTTATGAGCGGTGTTGGTGCCGTCTCTACCCAGAATATCACGTTGCCCTCACTGGGGCCTGCCACACTGGCACACCTGGCGGCGGGTGCTTCCCCTGTGGTTGCAATGGAAAAAGCACTTAACGAGGATCCTTTTCGCGCCTGGCGTCAGGTTATCGTACTGGATAACCGGGGTAACAGTGCGCTGTTCAGTGGTGAAAATACACTGGGAGTGCATCATGCGCAACAGGGCAATCAGTGCGTGGCCGCAGGCAATATGCTGTCATCGCCACAGGTCATCAGCGCCATGATAGAAAGCTTTGAGAAACAGTCAGGAACCCTTGCAACCCGTCTGCTACACGCGTTACGGGCAGGGTTTGAGGCAGGTGGAGAAGCGGGATCGGTACACTCAGCGGCAGTAAAAGTGACAGATAAACAGAGCTGGCCACTGGTGGACTTACGCATTGACTGGGCTGAACATGACCCCATCAGTGCACTGGAGTCGCTCTGGCAGGGCTGGCAGCCACAAATGAACGACTACATCACCCGGGCGATTGACCCACGAGAGGCACCGCGTTATGGAGTGCCCGGTGATGAATAAAACGCTAAAAGAATTACTGGCAATGCTGATTGCCTTTGATACCACCAGCCGTGAATCCAACCTGGCAATGATTACAGCCATTGAGACCTATCTCACCTCACTCGGTATCGCTTCGAAACGCATTACTCATCCTGAGGGCCATAAAGCCAATCTGTTAGCCCGTATTGGTCCGGAAATACCTGGTGGTATCATGCTTTCTGGTCATACCGATGTAGTGCCGGTGGACGGGCAGACATGGCAGTTCCCACCCTTTGCTCTGACAGAACAACAGGGACGCTATTACGGGCGCGGCACCACGGATATGAAGGGCTTTCTCGCCTGTGTTCTCGCCTCCCTCCCCGCCTTCCTCGCCCAGCCACTGCGTCTACCTCTGTTACTGGCTTTTTCCTATGATGAAGAGGTGGGGTGTCTTGGGGTACGTAGCCTGATTGACTCACTGCATGCGGCGACAGATAAACCCGCCTGGTGTCTGGTTGGTGAACCCACCGGTATGCAACCCGTGTATGGTCATAAAGGTAAACTGGCGATGCGTTGCCAGATTCACGGCCTCGCCTGTCACTCGGCTTACACTCCGGATGGTGTGAATGCTATTGAATACGCCGCCACGCTGATCAACCGACTGCAACAGACCGCCAGGCAAGTAATCCGGCAGCAAAATCCGGCTTACTCTCCCCCTTTTACCACACTGCAAGTCGGCCCCATTCAGGGGGGAACAGCCCTGAATATCGTACCAGATTATTGTCAGTTTGATTTTGAAATCAGACATTTGCCAGAACAGGAGGCACAACCCCTTGTTGACGAGTTGATCAACTATGCGCAACAGACACTGCTGCCTGAAATGCAACGAATTTCTCCGCAAAGTACCATCATTTTTCAGCCACTGAGCAGCTATCCTGTCTTACACACCCCACTGCATGCACCCTTTCTCACCCGGTTGCAGCAATGGTGTCAGCAATCAATGCCGCATACCGTCGCCTTTGGCACTGAAGGGGGATTATTTGCCGAAGCGGGCATTACCACACTGATCTGCGGGCCAGGCGATATGGCGCAGGGACATAAACCGGACGAATATATCGCCATCAGCCAGCTGAATGCCTGCATGTCCATGCTGGATGCGATCCGCTCATGGCTCTCTCACCCCACAGACTGATTCTCCTCGGGAGGCGGTTCCGGGAGTTGTGTCTTGCACCATTCAACAAACAGCGCTGCGGGTCGCGTCAGAGGATTACGGGTCAGCCATGCTGCGGCCAGCGCCGAACCTTCAACCACATCTTCCAGTGCCACAGTGACAATCGCTTTCCCGTCATAGGTGGTATTGCCAAATGGACGGGTAACCAGCAACGCAAAACCAAATCCCTCGCCAACCATTCCGCGTACCATCTCCAGCGGGGGGGAACTGAACACAATATTCGGCGTAATCCCCTGATGCGCAAACAGACTGACAAAGTAATGGCGACTCGGCTGAACATCCAACAGGATCATCGGCTGGCTGGCTAAATCACGTAAACTGACCTGCTGACATTGCGCAAACGGGTGGTCAGCAGGCAAGAGGACATAGGGCTTTTGCGCAGGCATCAGCAACTCAGTCGAGATACTGTTATCCAAATCATGCTGATACAATAATGCCAAATCAAAACTCCCGGCGGTCAGTCCTTGCACTAACTCATGCTGTTCACCATCGCGGATGGTGATATCTACCCCTGGGTATTGCTGTTTAAAACCGCGGAGCAGGCGAGGCAAAATCAGGGGGGCGACCGTTTCAAAACAACCGATATCTATTTTACCCGCCACTATATCGTTATCTGCCAGGGCATTTTGCTCAAACTCATGCGCTGTTCTGATCAATTTTAGTGCTTTGTTATAAAATCTTGCACCAATAGGGGTCAACGATACCCCCTGAGCATGATGCCTGATAAATAACTGCACGCCAAAACTCTCCTCCAGTCCTTTAATAGCATGAGAAATTGAAGGCTGAGCGATATAAAGCTGACGTGACGCTTCCGCGACACTGCCACACTCAACCGTAGTCACGAAATAGCGTAACTGCCGCAATGTATAATTGGCCATAAACGGGCGTTTCCTTCCTGCAGGTGAGACTTTTCCGGCCTCATTGGGCCGTTTTATCAAATATAGTTTTTTTATGCTTTACGGACAGAAAATTACTACGCTCTTAACGCCGCAAGCGGTCTGAAGATTGCAGCCTTTATGGCACAACGACCTGCGGCACCCCGATGCGATATTTCGGGGCATAATAAGAGATTACGTCCTATGGGCTTTCAGTGGAACTACCTTTTTAGTCTCTTCAGCGATGCCGACTTCTGGTGGGCAACCTGGACTGTGGTGAAACTTAGCATACTCACCTGGCTGTGCAGTATTGCTCTGGGCTTTCTGCTGGCGCTGGCGAAACAGAGCCAGCACCGGGCATTAACACTATTCGCTCGTGGGTATATCTGGTTATTCCGTAGTACTCCTCTGCTGGTGCTGCTGATTTTTGTCTACAACCTGCCACAATCCTGGCCCTCACTCTCCGGGATTTTCAGCAATGCGTTTTATTCCGGACTGATCGCAATGGTGCTCAGTGAAACTGCCTATATGGCTGAAATTCATCTGGGAGGACTGCTGGCGATACCGAAAGGACAATATGAAGCAGGACGGGCGCTGGGTTTCAGCTTTGCCGGCATTCAACGTAAAATTGTTATTCCCTAGGCATTGCGGGTGGCATTGCCTGGACTGGCGAATGAATACATCTCTATTGTAAAGCTGACCTCACTGGTTTCGGTTATCTCACTGACGGAAATTCTGCTGGTGGGACAACGGTTATACACCGAAAACTTTCTGGTGATGGAAACCATGACCGCCGTAGCCGTCTATTATGTTTTTATCGTGACGGTATTCGATTTCCTGCTGAAAAAACTGGAACGTCGCCTTGATGTTACGCGTCAGCGTAATGCCCCCCTGTAAGCACTCACTTACTTGAACTGGCAGAAAAACCGTTGCCGGCCGCATCTTCTGCACTACTACCTTCAGACAGCCAACCTGCGTTACAGGGAAACCATCTGCAAAAGTCATTTAATGATATTGAAGTCCTCGGTAACGTGACGCTCAGTGTCAACAGTGGCCAGGTAGTCTCTGTCATTGGTCCCTCCGGGTCCGGTAAAACCACCCTGATTCGCCTGTTAAATGGGCTGGAAACACTCGATGGCGGCGAAGTGTGTCTCAATGGCACTCCGTTTATCTATCTGAAAAAGATCGGAGCAGCACGAGAGGTACTGGTTGAACGTCACGAGATGCGGCAAAAAATTGGTATGGTTTTCCAGAGCTTTAATCTGTTCCCTCACCTGACCGTGCTGGACAATTTACTGCTCGCACCGCGCTGGCATAAGCTGGCCAACCATGAAGCGCTCACCCACCATGCGGCGATTTTGCTGCATAAAGTCGGGATGCTAGAACACGCCAGTAAATACCCTCATCAGCTCTCAGGCGGACAACAACAGCGGGTCGCGATTGCCCGCGCTCTGATGATGAAGCCACAAATTATGCTGTTTGATGAACCCACCTCAGCACTTGACCCGGAGAAAGTCAGTGAAGTCCTTCAGGTGATTGAAGCACTGGCACGGGAGGGGATCACGATGGTGATTGTGACCCATGAAATGCAGTTTGCTTTCCGTCTTTCTGACCGTGTGGTGTTTATGGAGAAAGGTCGCATTGTCTGCGATGACACCCCGGATGTATTACGACAAGGCAGTCACCCTCGTATCCGTCAATTTTTACAGGATGTCTCACTTTAACTGATTGTGTTATTCCGGAGATCACTCATGATGACTACATTACCTTTTGTCAAACGAACCCTTTCTGTTGCACTACTGACCGCGTTCTGTTCCGCTGCGCATGCTGATTTTTTGCAGGAAGGTAAAATTATTGCCGGCTCCGACATCACCTTTCCTCCCTACGAATATATGGTGAATGGGGAACCTGTAGGGTTTGATATTGAAATCCTTGACGGTATTGCCCGCACACTGGGTAAAACCGCCGTCAGTGTAGATACCCGTTTTCCTAATCTGATCCCCGGCTTACAGGGCAAACGCTTCGATATCACCAACTCAGCGATGTACATCACCCCTGAGCGTTTGAAGGTGATTGATATGATCCCCTACCTGAAAACTGGCCAGCAAATCGTCACCCTGACAGGAAGCACTTACAAACCTGAGGCCCCTGAAGAATTCTGCGGTCATAAAATTGGCACCATGGCGGGCACCTCATTTGTGCAAAATCTGCAGAAACTTTCTGCTGAATACTGCGTGGCAAAAGGTCTGAAACCGATTCAGTTGAGTGAATATCCGACCGATCCGCAAACCACTCAGGCTCTGCTGTCACATGCGGTTGAGGCACAGATCACCGATGTGGCAGTAGCTCAGGCAGCAGTAAGTAAACTCGGCGGACGGGTCGAGATTACCTCTAAAACTTTACTCTATCCGGTACTGGTAGGGATTGGCGTACGCAAAGATGACCCTGCTATCAAAGCGGCAATCACGGAAGGGCTGAAAAAATTCAGCCAGACAGCAGAATATCAGGCGTTGTTCGCCCGTTATCACTTCACTCCGGCACCACTGGCTGAGTAACAGCGTATCACTTTTTATCATGCCCGGATTCACGAAGGAGAACGGTAATGGCATTACCCAATGAACAACAGATACGCATCGATCTGGCGGCCGTATTCCGTATTATCGCCAGTCTGAATATGCATGAAGCGGTGGCCAATCACTTCAGTGCCGCCGTTTCTGCTGACGGAAAAAAATTTCTGCTCAATCCTAAATGGCGGCACTTTTCACGTATCAAAGCCAGTGATCTGCTGCTACTGGACGCTGATGATCCTGATACTCAGCAGCGTGACGATGTAGACGCTACCGCATGGGCTATTCACGGTCAGTTGCATCAACAACTGCCTGAAGTGCGGGTGGTATTACATCTGCATCCGATCTACACCACCACACTCGCCTGTCTGCAGGACAACCGGGTGTTACCCATCGACCAGATGACGGCCCGTTATTTCAATCGGGTAGCGATCGATAACCTGTACGGCGGTATGGCAGACAGTAGCGAAGAAGGAGCACGCCTGGCAGGGTTACTCGGTGATAAACGGCGGCTGCTGATGGGTAACCACGGCGTAATGGTTACCGCACCGACCATCGGCGAAGCTTTTGATGATATCTACACGCTGGAACGTGCCTGTACCATCCTGATCAACGCCTACGCTACCGGAAAACCACTGAAGATCCTCAGTGATGACATTGCAGAAAAAACCGCCCAGCCCTGGGAAAGTATTGATGATTTCTCCCGCCAGCACTTCGAAGAGATGAAACACCTGTTGTATCAGCAAGACCCTTCCTTTGCTGACTAACCCCCGCCCCTCCCAGCCGGGAGGGAGTAGGCTCATCGACACACTCAGAGGGACAACATGGAATATTCCGCCGTATTTCTCGACTACGCCAATCTCTACAGCGATGACTTGCCACGCGATATCCTGGCAACACCGTTTCATCACATCACCTGGTACAATCACACATCGGCGGAAAACATCGTCTCTCGTTTACAAGGGGCCGATGTGGTAATCACCAGTGATGTGCCATTACAGGGCGAGGCACTGTTTGAACAATTACCACAATTGAAACTGATCCTGATTGCCGCCACCGGAACCGACCACATTGATCTGGAAAGCGCGCGTCGGCGTGGCATCGTAGTGTGCCACTGTCAGGATTACGCAACCCGTTCACTGGCACAGCACACATTTGCTCTGCTGCTGGCCCTGACTAACCGGATTGTCGATTACCAGCGACTCACCGCTGGCGGGCAATGGCAACAGGCCACCGCATTCTGTCTGCTTGATTATCCGTTGTATGAACTGGCAGGAAAAACGCTCGGCATTGTGGGTTATGGTGCCTCAGGTCAGCGTGTCGCTGCGATGGCTGACGCCTTTGGGATGCAGGTAAAAATCGCCGCCCTGCCTGGTCGGCAGAATACCTCTGAAAGGGTGCCTCTCGATGAGCTACTCCCTCAGGTAGATGTATTGTCACTGCACTGCCCGCTGACAACAGAGACCCGCGGGCTGATAAATGCTACTCGTCTGGCTCTGATGAAACCCGGTGCATTACTGATCAATACCGCCCGTGGCGCGTTGATTGATGAGTATGCGCTCGCGCAAGCCCTGCACCGCCAGCATCTGGGCGGGGCTGCACTGGATGTTCTCAGCACGGAACCCCCACAGGCAGATAACCCGTTACTTTGCGCAGCACTGCCGAATTTGATTATCACCCCACATATTGCCTGGGGAAGCTTTGAGGCGCGACAGCAGGTACTCCAACAACTGACCGAAAATGCACAGGCCTTTATCGCCGGAAAACCTGTACGGGTGGTTAACTGATGGTTCGCCCGTCCACCTCGTTGCTCAGAAACTGAACCACAAAAATAGTCTATAACCTCAGGAAATGTGCCTCAACATCCAGTGCTGCGCGTATTACCTGGGTCAACCGGGTTAACTCTGCGGAAGAAATCAGATAAGGAGGCATCAGATAGATCAACCTGCCGAACGGCCGCAGCCAGACGCCTCGTTCGACAAAAAACTGCTGCAGGGTCGCCATATTAACTGGCCAACGGGTTTCAATGACACCTATCGCACCGAGGACTCGTGCATCAGTGACGGCGTGATGCTGATGTAACGGCAGCAGTTCGCGCTGCAACTGCTGTTCAATGGCCGCCACCTGCCCAGACCAGTGACCTTCGTTGATCATGGTTATACTCTCGACGGCTACCGCACACGCCAGCGGATTACCCATAAAGGTCGGGCCATGCATAAAGCAGCCTGCCGCACTGCGGCTGATGGTATCGGCGACCTCACGCGTGGTAAGTGTTGCCGAAAGCGTCATCGTGCCACCGGTCAGGGCTTTGCCAAGACAAAGAATATCTGGCGAGATACCAACATGTTCACATGCGAACAGTTTTCCGCTGCGGCCAAAGCCGGTGGCTATCTCGTCAGCAATCAGCAGGATGCCGTAGCGATCACAGAGTTCACGTATCTGTTGCAAATAGCACGGGTGATAGAAATACATGCCACCGGCACCCTGTACGATGGGTTCGAGGATTACCGCAGCAATCTCACGATGATGTCCCTCTGCCAGTCGGGCGAAGTCAGCAAGATCAGTATCATCCCACTCTTCATAGAAAGCACACTGCGGTGCTGCGGCAAACAGATGCTCTGGCAAATAGCCACGCCATAAACTGTGCATGGCATTCTCAGGATCGCACACCGACATAGCGGCAAGTGTATCGCCGTGATAACCCCGCTTCAGCGTTAAGAACTTTTGCCTTTTTTCACCACGACCGAGCCAGTACTGCAAGGCCATTTTCATCGATACTTCAACAGCAATTGACCCCGAATCGGCGAGAAAAACACACTCCAGGGCGTCCGGTGTCATGGCGACCAACTGGCGACTCAGTTTTACCGCGGCAGGATGGGTTATCCCACCAAACATAACATGCGACATCCGGGTCATTTGCTGCTGCAACGCCTGATTAAGGCGTAGATGATTATAGCCATGAATTGCTGCCCACCACGATGACATACCGTCCACCAGCTCACGTCCATCGGCCAGCTGCAACTTACAACCATGGGCCGCGACCACCGGATAACACGGCAGTGGATTGTGCATTGAAGTATATGGATGCCAGATATGCTGGCGGTCAAAATCGAGATCATCCGGGGTCAACATGGGTGTTGTAAACCATTTTAAAAAGATTTAGTTTACAAGTGTAGCGATTTTCGTCATCAGATCGAACCCTTTTTCATGGAGTAAGCAATGGTAAACTGCTGGACACTACCTCAGGCTCAGGCGCTATTTGATAAACCATTTCTTGAGTTGATGTTCGAGGCACAGCAAGTGCACCGTCAAAATTTTGACCCACGCCAGGTACAAGTCAGTACCCTGCTGTCGATTAAAACTGGTGCCTGCCCGGAAGATTGCAAATACTGTCCACAAAGTGCGCGTTATAAAACCGGACTGGAGTCCGAACGCCTGATTGAAGTGAATGAGGTACTGACATCTGCACGTAAGGCTAAGGCCGCGGGATCGAGTCGTTTTTGCATGGGAGCTGCGTGGAAAAATCCCCATGAACGCGATATGCCCTATCTGGAGAAGATGGTACAGGGAGTGAAAGCGATGGGCATGGAAACCTGTATGACGCTGGGCACACTGGATAACAGTCAGGCTGCACGTCTGGCGAGTGCCGGGCTCGATTATTACAATCATAACCTCGATACCTCACCCGAGTTCTACGGCAACATTATCACCACGCGCAGCTATCAGGAGCGTCTTGATACCCTGGATAAAGTACGTGAGGCAGGAATTAAAGTCTGTTCAGGCGGTATCGTTGGGCTGGGGGAAACCGTGACGGATCGCGCCGGTTTACTGGTGCAACTGGCGAACCTGCCGGTGCCACCAGAAAGCGTACCTATCAACATGCTGGTCAAGGTCAAAGGCACCCCGCTGGCTGATAATGATGATGTTGACCCTTTTGATTTTATCCGCACCATCGCCGTAGCACGTATCATGATGCCGTCGTCATACGTGAGATTATCTGCCGGTCGTGAACAGATGAGCGAACAGACTCAGGCGATGTGCTTTATGGCGGGAGCCAATTCTATTTTCTACGGTTGTAAGCTCCTGACAACACCTAACCCGGAAGAGGATAAAGATTTGATCCTGTTCGCTAAGTTGGGGCTCAACTCACAGCACACTGGCACCTCTTTAGGCAACAATGAGCAACACTACCAGCTCAGGGAGCAGTTAATTCACGCCAATACTGAACAATTCTACAACGCGGCGGTGTGATGGGCTGGTCACAACGTATTGAACAGGCATTGACTGCACGACGGGCTGCTGATGGCTGGCGTGTGCGTCATCATATAACCGACAACAGCGTACGTGAGATTACCGTCGGCGGGCAGCGTTACCGCCATTTTTCCAGTAACGATTATCTGGGTCTAAGTCAGCATCCTGAGGTGATTGCCGCCTGGCAACGCGGTGCTGGTCTGGCCGGAGCAGGAGCGGGGGCCTCGGCCCATGTTACTGGTTTCAGTGGCTATCATGCCCAGCTGGAAGAGCAACTGGCTGACTGGCTGAAGTATCCGCGTGCGCTATTGTTTATTTCCGGTTTTGCCACTAATCAGGCGATTATTCATCTGCTGGGGGAAAAGCAGGATCGTATTCTTGCTGATAAGTTAGCACATGCATCTTTGCTGGATGCTGCCAGCCATAGTCCGGCAACGCTGCGACGTTTCGCGCATAATCAGCCGGAGAGCCTGGCAAAACTGCTGGCAACCCCGTCAGAGGGCGGTACCCTGGTGGTGACAGAAGGTATTTTCAGTATGGATGGCGATAGCGCTCCGCTTGCTGCCATTGCAGACGAAACTCATCGCCGGAAAGCCTGGTTGCTGGTAGATGATGCACATGGCATTGGCGTCTGCGGTGAGCAAGGCCGTGGCAGTTGCTGGCAACAAGGCGTGAAACCTGAATTATTGATTATCACCTTTGGCAAAGGCTTTGGCGTCAGCGGCGCTGCCCTGTTATGTGATGAGGCAACTGCCGATTATGTTGAACAATTTTCACGCCATCTGATCTATTCCACTGCTATGCCACCTGCGCAATGTTGTGCATTGCTGGCTTCATTACAGCGTATCCAGCAGGGTGATGAACTGCGTAAACGGCTCCATAGCCATATTGCGCGCTTCCGTGCTGGCGCGGCCGATTTACCGTGGCAATTAATGCCATCGAACAGTGCGATTCAGCCACTAATAGTAGGCGAAAACAGTGCAGCGCTGAGGCTATCTCAGCGTCTGGCAAAGGCTAAATGTTGGGTCAGTGCGATTCGCCCTCCGACTGTTCCCCCCGGAACTGCACGTCTGCGTATTACCCTGACGGCGGCTCATCATACTGAGGATATAGATCGTCTGCTGGAGGCGCTGCATGATGCTGCCAGTTGATAAGCGGGCTGTTGCTCAGGCATTTGGACGTGCGGCGCAGCACTATGAACACCACGCCGGGCTGCAACGTCAGAGTGGTGATGCACTGCTGGCGTTAGCCCCTGCGGGTTTTGGCACTCATCTGTTAGATGCTGGCTGTGGCACTGGCTGGTACAGCCGGTATTGGTGTGACCGGGGGCGAACTGTCACGGCACTCGATCTCTCTGCCACCATGCTGGATACCGCACGCGCGCAGCACTCCGCACAATACTATATACAAGGCGATATTGATGCGTTGCCGTTACCCGATCATAGCGTTGATGGGGTGTGGAGCAATTTGGCCGTGCAGTGGAGCAGCGATTTACGTCTGGCTTTACAGCAGTTCCTGCGCGTAACACGTCCCGGAGGCAGCGTGTTATTTTCAACCCTGCTTGAGGGTTCTTTGCATGAGGTACACCATGCCTGGGCACAGATTGATGGTAGTACACATGCCAACTCTTTTCCTGGTGAGGCAGAGTTCACCGCTGCCACCGTTGATCTACCGCTTACCAGCCAGCAGCAGGTGATCACACTGCATTTCCCCAGTGCGTTGAGTGCAATGCGTTCGCTGAAAGGCACAGGCGCGACACACCTTCACGAAGGTCGCGGTAGATCAGTTCTCTCGCGCAAACAACTGACGTTACTTGAGCAACACTGGCCGCAGGATGAACGGGGATATCGCCTGAGTTATCATTTGATATATGGAGTACTGAAAAAATGACTTGCTGGTTTATCACCGGAACTGACACTGAAGTGGGTAAAACAGTGGCAAGTTGCGCCTTGCTACAAGCAGCAAATGCTGCGGGTTTACGTACCGCAGGCTATAAACCGGTCGCCAGCGGAAGTGAAATCACTCCGGAAGGAGTGCGTAATAGTGATGCTATGGCCTTACAACGTTACAGTAACCAAAAACTGAGCTACGAACAGGTTAACCCACTGGCTTTTATTGAGCCGACGTCACCCCATATTGTCAGTGCGGCAGAAGCACGCCCGATTGACTTTGCCACTCTGTCAGCGGGATTACGTACTCTGGAACAACAGGCAGAATGGGTGGTGGTGGAAGGTGCCGGTGGCTGGTTTACCCCGCTGTCTGTAAGCCACACTTTTGCCGATTGGGTGACAGTCGAACAGCTACCAGTGATTCTGGTGGTGGGAGTGAAACTGGGTTGTATTAACCATGCAATGCTGACCGCTGAGGCAGTGAGAGCCCGGGGATTGCGTCTGGCTGGCTGGATTGCTAACGATCTTCAGCCTCCGGGTAATCGCCATGCGGAATATATCACCGCATTACGCCACTATCTTGATGCTCCTTTCCTCGGTGAGATCCCTTATCTTGACTGTGATTCCCAGCTCGCGGAATGCGGTCGCTCTTTAACGTTGCCCTGGTAACATAACGCTCATTTATTACAGCGCTTCTCCAGAACCGCTGTAAGCAGCATAGGCATAAACAGCGCCTATCCCGGCGAGCTGATACAAACACTCAGCGGATTTATTCATCGGTGCCGAAATAAGGTCAGTCAACGTACTGAATATGAAACTCTGTATCTTCCTGATTCACCCAGGCAAAGCCAGGCATCGCAAGATTCATACCAGCGATCAGCGTATGTTCCCTGGCGACTTGCGTCATAATTTGCTTGCGTGTTGCTTCGGCCTGTAACGGGTTGTAATCAAAGATAACGGAAACATCAGGGTGCGATGACTGTATTTGAGGAAAATGCACAATGTCGCCCCAAATCAGTAAACTGTTCCCTTTTGACTCAACCTGAAACCCTGTATGGCCCGGTGTGTGGCCGGGCAGAAGTCGGGGAGTGATACCCGGAATGACAGCTTTATCGGTGAGGCGATGTAATTTTTCGGCGTAGACGTCAAAGGTACGGCGCACCAGCGAAAAATTGCGTTTAACTCTCTCGTTCGCGGCACACATTTCATCATCATTCAGCCAGTAATCAGCTTCAAGAGTATGCAGATAAATTTCTGCATTTTTATAAACAGCGCGCTGTTGGGCATCAAGCAGGCCACCGATATGATCAGGATGTGCATGTGTCAGCAAAATAATGTCGATATCTTCAGGAAAAACGCTCACGGTGCGCAAATTGTTAGTGAGTTCACCCCCTGCATTATTCAACCCGCCAGTGCCAGTATCAATCAGAATGGTCTTTCCATGGCTACGTATCAGGTAACAGTTAATATGAATATCGTTTGCGTTGATAATCCCGGCACGGTGCTGAATATTTTCCGCTTCTGATATATCAATACCGTTGAGCACATTAAAACTGGCGGTCATGGTGCCATCGCTCACGGCGGTAACATGAAAGTCACCAACCTGACGAGTAAAAAATAATAAATTATCCATTCCTGCCCCTCTCTCTGGTGCCTTGCGCTGTTATCGCTGTGGAACCTGGTCGCGCAAACACCCAATGCTGTTTGTCATCCCGGTACGCTTTTATCTGGCCGTAGTGAGTGTAGTTGTCAGATGAGTTGTTACTTTAAACGCTATCAACCGCCTGATGAAGCGATTAAAATTCATGACTCAGTGACATAAAGTCACCGACCGTGACTGATGTAAACAGCAAGCAGAGGTGTGTAATGAGAAAAAAGCTACCCAGTAACGCTTCGCTGGTCGCTTTTGAATCTGCAGTAAGGCATGGCAGTTTCGCGCGTGCTGCAGAGGAACTGTCGGTGACAGAGGGCGCGATAAGCCGTCAGATAGCACGCCTTGAAGCGCTCCTGAAATGCCAGCTTTTTGAACGTATCGGAAGCAGAGTGAAGCCTAATGCGGCAGGTACACAGTATGCTTATCACGTACGGGAAATACTCGAGCGTCTCGACAGAGACACGCAGTATATACAGGGGATGTCGCAAGGCAGCAGAATGCTGGGGCTTGCCGTGCTGCCTACGTTTTCCAGCCGATGGCTTATCCCACGACTATCGGATTTCAGAACCCTGCATCCCGGAATCATGCTCAACCTGGCGTCAAGAAGTGAGCCCTTTATTCCTCCCGGCAGCGGATTTGATGCAGCGCTACATTATCAGCACCCGGCATGGGCTGGTATGCAATTACAACCGCTGTTTAAAGAAACGTTAATCCCGGTGTGTCACCCGGTTGTTGTGTGATAAAAACCCTGCAGCACAACTGAAAAACCTTCCGTTGATTCACCGGCGGCAAAATCCTGACGCCTGGCATCATTATGCACAGGAGAGCGGTATTGTTATTGATAATCCTCTTCAGGGCCCACGATATGACCTGCACGAAATGGCAATCACTGCCGCGCTTGCGGGCCTCGGTGTAGCGCTGGTACCGAAAGTCTATATAGAAAGAGAACTCAGAGAAGGTTTACTCATCGCTCCCTGGCCTGAAACCGGAAATGTGCACAAAATATTTTGTCTTGTAAAGCCAGTTAATTCAGGAATAAATCAGCCAGTGCTGACGGTATTTGAGCAGTGGCTGCAGGCTGAAATAGCGAAAATCTGATGTATTAGCCGTCAATCCCGCCTCTGTCAGGCATCCTTCAGATACAGGCAGGGATGGCTGCTGTGAAAACGGGTTATAGGCGTGCTGCGCTCTTCGTGGTGTAAGCACACATTCCCTACTTTCAGACGCCGTAGCGTTTGGGTAATACTTATTAATATTCAGCCGGGTATTTTTATTTATACTATTTTTGCGTCAGGAATTAATATCCTCAGTCACTACTGATCTATCTCTGCCGAATACCATACTTTCTCTGTGCAACAACAAAATGTCCCTGCCATTATCTTTTGCTTGTTAGCAGCATCGCGGCACCAATTCCTCCTGCGGCGGCAATGGCACATAAACCATAGGGTTTATTGTGATAGATAAGTTCATGGAACAGTCGACAGACTAAAATCGCCCCGGAAGCACCGATCGGATGGCCGCGTGCCAGTGCGCCTCCTCCCAGATTTACCGATTGCGGGTGCAAATCACTTCCGCTAATCGCCACCATTGCCTGGGCAGCATAGGCCTCCATAATTTCGCTGACGCAGTGCCGGGGAGAGATCTCCGCGTGTCGGGCAAGCAGCTTCCTGATGGCGGTGACTGGCGCGGCACCCGGTAGACGGCTGTCACCGCCACAACTCTGATAGTCAGCTATCGTTACTGCATAATCAGGTCGTAAGCGACGGGCAACCTGCTCTGAAACGATAATGCAAAATGCTGCACCATCAGCTTCTATAGCCGTCGATGCCACACTGACCGACCCTGCCAGTTGGGGTGCGCGCGATGCCAGTTTTACCGTCAGCACACGGGTATAACTGTCCATCACCACGCCATTAACCGCTTCAATCTCTGCACGTAGTCTGTCGGCTGCCGCCAGCGCTTTACGATGGCTGGTTACCGCATATTCATCCTGCTCCTGGCGTCCGATAGCGTAACGCTCCGCCAGTGCTGCCGCTGCTTCAGTCATATCAGGATCATCGTTCTTTTCAGGTGCAAAAGGCGGACGGGTATAAAATACAGGCGCGCTGCCATCAGCGAATGTGTGGGCGCGCAACGGACGACGGGAGTAGCTCTCCGCGCCTCCTGCAATGACAATGTTTGCCAGCCCGGCATTAACCAGTGCTGAGGCCAGCATCACTGCATCCAGCCCTCCGGCACACTGGCTATCCACTGAGATACCCGGCACATCAGGCAGCCCGGCGGCCAGAGCCAGCATGCGTGCCGGGTTGCCACCGGCACCAAGTGCATTAGCCACAATAAGATTATCAACCTCAGCAGGTGCAATGCCACAACGCTTAAGTAAACGGGTAATCACTGGTGCTGCCAGTTGATGTAGTTCCAGCGCGCTAAATGCGCCGCCGCGGGGTACGACTGCAGTTCTGCGCGCGGCGATGATGAGACTCATAAGGGTAACTTGCTGAATAATATAGCTAAATCTGGTTTTCCTGACGCCAGCAGTGGCAATGCTGGCAGATAGATAAAATGACGCGGTTCCATCGTGTTGCCTAACTGTTGACGTACCGCCTGACGTATCTCCGCTTCACTCACCGCATGCTTTTCACCCTCGATAAAGGCATATAGCACATGGCCGCGTAACACATCAGGTTTGGCAACCACAGCGCAGGAGACCGGGCCAGTAAACTGACTTATCACCGTTTCAATCATCTCGGGGTAGACGTTTTTATCTGCTGTAGTAATCATCCGGCTGTGGCGACCTCGTAGCCAGAGATAGCCTTCTGCATCCAGATATCCCAGTTCACCTACAGTCACCGCACCATCACACCAGCGTGTATCGCTGCTCTCACCCTGGGTATAGCCCTCGAACAAATAAGGGCTACTCACCCATACTTCGCCGTTATCATCCTGTTTATTACGCAGTGTGATATTCACTCCGGGGTAAGCTTTACCTACCGATCCTGATGGTGTTCCTGCATCGGAGAGGGTAATAAAACTTGTTTCAGAAGCACCATAAAACTCATACAGCTGTGCAGCAGGAAAACATGCCATGGCCTGCTGCCGCAGTGTGGTATCGAGTTTGCTGCCACCGCACAGTATCACTCTCACCGCCGGGCATATACCCTCCACGCTGACTAACAGGCGTAGCTGGGTTGGCGTAACATAGAGCACACTGGCTGCTGATTTCTGTAATTGTCTCTTTTGACTGCGAGGACGCATATCACTCAGCACCTCAATCGGAAGTTCCAGGTGAAGCGCTTCGCACAGCGCATATAGCGAGAGTGAATGGTTGATATGACCAAAAATGGCGTAACGATCCGCTGAGGTTATCCGGAAGTGCTGCTGATTGATGATAAAAGAGTGCTGCCACGAGCGAAAATGGCGGCGTATTATTTTCGGGGTGCCGCTACTGCCTCCGGTGGTGCATTCAATATACTGGCTCCCGGGTTGTTCACACACCAGCGGTAATTGTGGTAGTACACGAAAACTGCGCTGCTGTTGATAGAGGCGCACCAGTAACGTTAAACTTTCTGCGATATCACCACTGGCTCGCTCAAGGGCAACGCCCTGATAAACAACCTGGCTCATTGCGCTACCGACTGCTCACTGCCAGTGTAGAAAACAGCAAAGTCATCCACGGCCAGACGTTCCGTTCGGAACTGGTTTACCGCTGCCGCAGGATTGGGCAGGCCCAAAGCCACACCGCATACCACCATCTCGTCGTCATCCAGGGCCAGTAAATGATGAAGCGTATGACCATAATTGGCCAGCGCACCAATCGGGCATGTTCCATAGCCGTTACTGTCAGCGAGCAGTAAAAAGCTCATCAGTAACATGCCCAGATCGATAAAGCCCCCTTTGCCCATATCACGCGGCATGGTCACCACGATGCCTACCGGCGCATCAAAGAAACGATAGTTAGCTAAAAACTGCTCTCGCCGTCGGCTGATATCACGTCGGCCAATATTCAGTGACTGATATAACGCATAACCTGCTGTTTTTTGTCGTTGCTTCAGGTATTCCGGCAATGGAACAGGGAAATAGCTATATTCTGGCGGCTCCGGAGGATTCTGGCTGGCAACCTGAGTCAACTGACGGGTAAGCTGCTGCAGAGCCTCACCCTGTAACACATGAAACTTACCCGGTTGCAAATTAGCACTGCTTGGCGCGCAGCGTGCGGTAGTCAGCATGGTTTTCAGGACACGTTGTGGAACTTCATCAGTAAGAAATTCCCGGCATGAATGGCGCGAGGTGAACAAATTTAACAGCACATCAGAAGCGTTGAACATCTGGCAAAACCTGCAAACGTAATGTAAATAAGGGAGAGTTTATGTCACCACGCCTCCGACAAGTATTGTAAACTAAATTATATTCGTTTAGTTTACAAGAAAAGTCAGTCGGTAAGCGGCAGTCTGTCTCTTTTTTGCCGCACATTATATTCATTTATTCTGCAGAGACTCATAGCGTGGAAACCCGAGATATCGTTTTTATTGCTCTTTTTGCCGCAATTGTCGCCGCACTTGGCGCCTTTCCCCCGATGGTATTATCGGTTACCGGCGTACCGATCACAGCCCAGACTCTGGGGCCAATGATGGCAGGCGGAATATTAGGGGCACGCCGGGGCGCGATATCCATGGCTCTGTTTGTGTTACTGGTCGCCCTGGGGTTACCTTTACTCTCAGGAGGCAGAGGCGGGCTTGGTGTCTTTGTCAGTCCAACCGGAGGTTATCTGCTGAGCTGGATGCTGGCAGCCTTTACTGTGGGCTGGATAGTCGAACGCTGCTGGCAACGCCTTACTATGCTGATGGCGTTCGGTGCCGCAGTCGTGGGGGGCATTGTGGTTATCTATGCTATTGGTATTCCCTGGAGTGCCGCGGCAGCACATCTGCCATTATCCACCGCGGCAATAGGCGCACTCCCCTTCCTGGTGGGCGATGTCACTAAAGCGTTGATCGCGGCTGTAGTGATCATGTCAGTAAAACGCACTTACCCGTTAATCCGTTCTGTGCCACAGAAGAAGCCGCGCACCATGAGTGGTGATAATGTTTAAATTCATTGATGTTGCGGTGGAAAAAGAGGATCGCACACTACTCAGTAATATCACTGTTACGCTTAACGAGCCGCGTATTGGCATTATCGGATTAAATGGATCCGGTAAAAGTACGTTCGCCCGCCTGCTGAATGGCCTTGAACTCCCCACATCCGGGACACTGCGTTATCAGGGTAGTGAAGAGGTGAAAAAACGGCGTCGGGAAGTGGGTTTCGTGTTCCAGAATCCCGAGAATCAAATTGTTTATCCTGGCGTGCGTGAGGATCTTGAGTTTGGGCTGAAAAACCTGCGGCTGTCTGCCGCAGAGATCAGACAACGCATTGAGGCTATTGCTGTCCGACTGGGTATTGAACACCTGCTGGAGAGATTCACTCACCAACTGAGCGGTGGTGAGCAGCAAATGATTGCGCTGGCAGGCGTGGTCGTAATGGAACCTGAAGTGATTGTTTTTGATGAGCCAACCACACTGCTTGATCTAAAAAATAAGCGACAGCTCCTGGACGCGATTAATCAACTGAGCCAGCAAGTGGTGATGATTAGCCATGATTTGGATACTCTCAGTCAGTTTTCCCGGGTGTTACAGATTGAAAATGGCACCATCAAACGTGATGGTCCGCCAGCAGAGGTTATTCGTTGCTATCACGAGGAGTATGCATGATAGGGGAAGGGTACGTTAACCGTCAGAGTGTAGTGCACACCATGGCGCCGGCGTATAAAATCGCCCTGCTGGCCCTCTATTGCACCGGTGTTTTTATGTTAACGTCCTGGCCATGGGTCGCGGTCGCTGGCCTCATTCCTCTGGTGGGATATAAAATCGGCCGGCTTTCTTTCCGGCATCTTTTTCAGGGGCTAAAACCCGCCCTGATTATTGTGGCAATTATTTTTATATTTCAGCTGGTTTATGCTGGTTTATCTTTTGCTGCTTTTATTGCCCTGCGTTTAAGCTGCCTGATTGTTGCCGCTCATCTGGTGACTCTGACAACACGTTCCAGTGAATTCGTCGAAGGTATACTCTCTCTGTTACGTTATGCACCACGTTGGGTACCTGCGGAAAAAATAGCGCTGGCTATTTCGCTTTCGTTACGGTTTATTCCTGTTTTACGACGGGTGGCAGAAGAAATTCGTATGGCACAACGGGCCAGGGGACGGGATAAAAATATTCTGGCGCTACTTAATCCCTTTATGTTGCGTACATTAAAATCGGGCGATCAAATAGCCGAAGCTATTCGTGCCCGTTCGCCTGATTTATAGATCGGGCCCGATGACCGTTAGATTACGCCCTCATCATCTGCTTTGCCTGCTGACCTACGCCGGTAAAGGCTATTCACGCGCATTTACCCGCAATTACGACACGATCCTGCAGCGCATCGCCGATGGTGAAGCCATTGAACTGATCGAGGGGCCGGATGATATTTGCACTCCGTTACGTCACTGCAACGGCGCCCACTGTCATGACCAGCAAACGCTAACGAATGATCTTCTGGCAATCAACGCGCTGAAAAAATATTTCAGCGCCCCGATGATCCCCGGCACCATGTTCCATCTCAGTGCTGATCATGTCAGCCAGCTGCGTCAGGCTTTTAGCAACGGGGACATCAGAGAAGCGTGTCAAACCTGCCACTGGCGCACTGCGTGTACCGCCATTGCACTACAGGGCTTTTTACATACACGACTCTGGCCACCAATAAACAAAACCACAGAAGAATGAAGTCGGTTGAACGGTGAATACCACTTTGTAAATAAGACACCCTGACTAACCGTAACAGGTCCTCTCACCCACAAAAAAACACCGAAATAAACCGACCCCTTTCCCAAGGATACCCACTGTATAAGCCCCTCCCTGCATCATTCTGCGCAGAGAGGGGCTTCAGACGATGGGTTATTGAGAAGAGTAAATATCGATACGGGCAGCCTTACTGTCTGGCAATACTCCCCGGTCAATCCTCTCTCCACTCAAAGGAACCGTTAAGGTTGATAACGATGACGGATGCTGGGTGGTAATGGTAAATTTAACCTCTCCACTACCTGTCAGCAAAGGCCGTACTTTTTTCGCAGTCTCTTTCCAGCCAATGTTACAGATCCCTGCGCCACCATTCACTGTACCGGTGGCCGGTGAACTGTAGGTATCAAATTGATCACCAATATTTTTTAAGGTGATATCTACCGAGTAGTCATTACTTGCATAGAAATCATTCATCCATGCATCAGTCCGCGAAACCGGCTGAGTACAGGCAAACGTGATACTACCGTCAAGAGTAGTCAGTCCCACATCTCCGCTGACATCAGTGGATTTAAGATTAAACTGACCATCCCAAACGCCTGGTGCGTTATCTTCCATGACCACAACAAAACCTAGCCCGGAATAATAATAACCATCGGCAGATGAATTCACCTGACAGCTGTCAAACACTGCAGGCGATGCTGAAGTCGTGGTACCGCACAATTTAGGTACTATTTTTAATGTCCCCAGCTTCAGTGCGTTAACCGGACGCAGCGTATAAGAGGTATCCGGTACATTCCAGTTACCTGCAGGCGGCAGTATTGTCCCGTTCGCTCCCTTGAAGGATGTTGACACAAAATAGTTACCAAAATAGGTACTGGAAGAACGAATCATTGCCGAGTATCCCTCCGACTCCGAGAAACTGACTGCACTTAACGTCGCATCGGCCAGCGTGGTAGTGAACGTAATCCCTGTCAGACCACTGACTAAGCGTCCTTTTAAATCACGTGGATAGAAACTGGCCTTCACATAATCTGAACCGTCATTAATCAAATACATTTTGTTCAGTTCTGTATTGGTTGAATGTGTTTCTGAAACATAAACCCCCACTGCCGTACTGCCGGATACTGCGTTGTAATCACTCTCCACCGCGTAACTATTATCTCCACTGCGGGTTGATGACATCCGTACTGTCAATTTGCCAGAGTTGTCAGTTGTCCCTTCATATGTAGCATTCTGCCGTTGCCCCGCATCGCTGTTACTGTCACCAATCAGCAGCTCACTCGCGGACGGAAGGGTGATTTTCACTGCCTTACCTGCGAGCGGTTGTGCAGCATTACCGCCTTCAGGCTGACCGTAAACCGTGAACGTCACCGTGTTATAGCTGGAGGCATCCGCTACAGCGCTTTCATCACTCTTACTGATATCAATACGGCTCACCGATGAGTTATAAACCAACTGCAGCGTGCCGGTTGCACCATTGGCAGCGGTAGAAGCATCACTGCCATTCACCAACGGCATAATATCCAGTGTCCCTCCCTGGGTGCCTGACCAGACAGTGCGGTTATAGGTTTGACTCTCTGAACTATAGTCCCAGCTACCATCATTAAGAGAGACTAAATCCTCCCAATTAGCGGATGTGCCACCTGCCTGCACAGTCATGCGCTGCGAAATAGTCTGTTTATTCAGGTTGGTGATTGTATTGCTATATTTATCTTTCGGCGTGAAAACCAGCGTTGACGTGGAACTGCCGTTATTAGCCGAAATAGCTGATGGTTTCGCAGTAATCGTTGATTGAGTCACATCCAGCGCGCCGGCAATCAGTGTTACCAACGGAGTCTGCAACGATACAGCTTCCTGGCTATTGATAATCGGGATCACTTTAACACTGCCCGTTTTCGTGCCGGCTTTCAGCGTCGCTGTATAAACATTATTTTTAAGTTCCCATGCTGTAAGGGTTGGGACACTACCAGTGATACCCGTGATATTTTCGCTGATCGTATCAGGGGCAATCGAGGTAATCGCATTCCCCAGCGCATCTTTTGGCTGGTATGTAATTGTTGAACTGTTTCCGCTGGTTAAATCAGGATCGGCAACAATCACTGCAGGGTCAGCTGAAATCGAGCTTGTCTGCAGCGACAAAGGCCCAGGTATATATTTGATAATCAGACTTCCTGTAACCTTAACACCCTCTACTGTTGTCGAAGCAGTGGCTGTCACCGTTTCGCCTTATTATCACCAACCAACACTTTAGCGAATGCCGTCACTGAATCGCTGGTGATAGTTGCCGGATAAAAAGAGGCACTGTTGTTCTCACCATCATCCATGGTGAAGGCAACCGAAGGCACTTTATGACCCAACCCGTCATCAGCAGATATCTGCAGATTGCGGTTGGTCCCCGCCACTGTAGAGATCATGCCATTAACCAGCGGTTCAATGTTGGACTCACTATTTAACTGCAACATATTTACCGTGATATTCTTCAGAGGCCCATAGGTAAAGGCGGTCGCTTTGTCCGCATCCACCCACGGGTTCGGTGCTTCAGCATCGTTACTCACCGCACGCTCTCCCGAACTCGCCTGCACCACAATATTGCTCACCAGCGTTTTCGCGGCATCCGTCGTCAGGTATATCACCGCCTTACCTGTCTCGTCTGTCAGTGTCTGCGATGCCACAGTCGCTGTGCCACCCGATGGTGCCGATGATGACAGCACCACGCTCTGGCCGCCTTTCACCTGCCAGTTAACTTTGATGTTCGACCCGCTCAACGCATTACCGTACTTATCTTTCAGCGTCGCATGATAGGTAAAGTAACTCTCTCCGTTCGCTACCTGGCTGACAACACTGTTGTTCTGCAACGCAACCGTAGCCACACGCAGCGTCGAAAGGTTTGTGGTAATAGCATATTCACCAGACTCCTTCGTCCAGCTGTTCAGCGCAAGCTTCGCCTTCAGGCTGCTGCCACTGGTAACAGCGGTGTAAGTACGGGTGTATGTTCCGACATTATCCCCGGTGCCTTCCGCCCACGCCGTGTCTTTCACCTGTGCATTAGACACCGTCACCACGCCCGACGCCAGCAGCGCCGAACTCTGTCCCGGCACCCGGTTATTGTGGGTATCTACCAGCGTCACCGTGACCTTGATATCATCGCCCGCCACATAACTCGTCACATCAGTCACTATCGCTGAGTTCAGCTGCACCGCCGCCCCTGCCGTGATGGCATATTCACCAGACTCCTTCGTCCAGCTGTTCAGCGCAAGCTTCGCCTTCAGGCTGCTGCCACTGGTAACAGCGGTGTAAGTACGGGTGTATGTTCCGACATTATCCCCGGTGCCTTCCGCCCACGCCGTATCTTTCACCTGTGCATTAGACACCGTCACCACGTCCGCGCCGCTCAGCGCACCACTCTGCCCGGTTACCGGGTTACCCTGCGTATCCTTGAGCGTCACCGTGACCTTAATGTCACTCCCCGCCGCGTAGCTCGCCCCGTCGGTGACAATCGATGTCCCGTCTTTCACAGCGCTGTCCGCGGTAAAGGTCACCGTCTTATTCGCCTCCGTCTTCACACTTCCGTTGGCTTTCACCGCCGCAGTCACCACCACGCCAGGCACCGCCAGCGTACTGCTCAGACGGATAACCGCCAGACCATGCGCATCCGTACTGCTCTCTGCCGTCTGCACACCCCCGCTGTCACGGAAGCTCAGTTTACGGGTATCGTCCTCACTCACCCCGGCAGGCAGCACCTTATCCCATACCACCGCAACCCCGGCCAGTGGCACCGCATCCCCGTTCGCATCCACTACCGTCGCCCGGTAACTGAAATACGCCGTTCCGTTCGCCACTTTTGTCTGCACACTGTCCGTCAGCTCAACCAGCTTCACGCGCATTTTCGAGGCGTCGGTGTTCACTGTAAAGTTCACCAGCTTATCCGCATTAACAATCGCCGTGCTGCCGGCAACCACCTGCGCACTCACTCGCACATTACTTATCTGCTGGCGGCTAAGCAGTGATATCCATGCTTCTCCGTTTTCATCCGTCGCACTCTTCACATCATTGACAGCCGCATCCGTACTGCCCGGATTATTCACCGGGAACAGCGTCAGACCTGTCGCCTGGGTATTCTGCTTCCAGTTAATGATAATGCCTTTGGCCAGACTACCCGCCGTCTCTGCATTCACCAGGTTACCAAACTGGTCTTTCACCGTCGCCTTATAGGTAAATGCCGACTGGCTGTCTGCCGGCAGAGACGTCACGGCTGTCTGCAGACTCACCACGCTCACCGTCAGCGGCCCTGTCGTGTTACTGCTTATCGTATAGAACCCTGATGACTTAACCCCGCTCCAGCCGCTGAGCTTCAGTGTCGCTGTCAGTTGTTTGCCACTGGTGATGGCGGTGTACGTCCGGGTATATGTCCCGACAGCATTTCCTGTGCCTTCTGACCAGCCTGTTGCTTTCACCTGTGCATTCGCCACACTCACTACGTTCGTACCGCCCAGCGCCCCGCTCTGCTCCGGCACCGGATTGCCCTGCGCATCCTTCAGCGTCACTGTGACCTTCATCTCACCGCCCGCCACGTAACTCTCATGGTCAGCGACAATCCCGGAGTTTGCATATACCGCCGCCCCTGCGGTGATAGCATACGGTGCCGACGCCTTCGTCCAGCTGTTCAGTGCCAGCACCGCCTGCAGACTGTAGTGGTCAACTAATTTTGGCCACACGACCTGACTGTTCGTGGAACAGCCGCTCTGATTCATTTGGCGTTAAGCCACCGTTATACCAGTGGGGCCGGATGGCACTGTAATAGCCCGTGATGTAGCTGATTATCGCGCTCTGAGCCTCGTTGAAGCTGTTATAGCCCTTCGTCGGCACCCATTCGGTCTTCAGGCTCCGGAAGAACCGCTCCATCGGGGCATTACCCCAGCAGTTACTCCGGCGACTCATGCTCTGCTTTATCCGACAGCGCCACAGAGCCTGCCGGTACTGACGGCTGGTATAGTGGCTGCCCTGATCGCTGTGGAACATCACGCCTGTTGGCTTACCCCGAAGCTCCCAGGCCATCTGCAATGCTTTGACCGTGAGGGCCGAGTCCGGCGACGTCGATATCGCCCAGCCCACAGGTTTGCGGGCGAACAGATCCAGCACTGCTGCCAGATAAGCCCAGCATTTTCCCGTCCAGATATACGTCACATCGCCGCACCAGACCTGATCCGGCGCGGTAACCGCGAACTGCCGGTCGAGATGGTTCGGTATTTCAATGTGTTCGTTCCCGCCGCGTTTGTATTTATGCGCCGGGACCTGGCAACTGGCGATATCCAGCTCTTTCATCAGCTTACCGGCCAGCCATCGCCCGAGTCTGACGCCCTTAGCGCTGACCATCGTGGCGATACTTCTCGCGCCAGCAGAGCCACCACTGGCGTTCCAGACTTCACTGACGAGACTCCGTTTAACGGCACGCTCAGCGTCAGAATCCCTGCCATTTTTACGAATGTAGCGATAACTGCTTCGGTGAACACCGAACAGCCGGCCCAATGGCGCTACCGGGTAGTGCGCCCTCAGACTGTCTATTATCGTGAACTGTTCAGGGAGTCCGACATCAAGAGCGCGGTAGCCTTTTTTAGGATTTCATTCTCCATATCAAGGCGTTGTATCCGTTTTCTCATTTCCCTGAGTTCAGTCTGCTCAGGCGTCAGAGGCAGCCCCAGGGGCGTTTTCCCTGGCGCTCGATACGTAACGATTTTACCCGGCGGTTGATGGCGGAGAGGCTGACGTTCATCGCCTTAGCCGCCTCGCCGTGAGTGTAGTTCTGATCCAGGACCAGTTTTGCCGCTTCGACTTTAAATTCAGCAGTAAATGCTTTGCTCATTGGTTCACCTATAAGATGTTGAGGTGAGCATATCACCTCTGCTCAGGTGGCCAAATTCAGTGTGCCACTACAGAGATATCTTTAGCGGAAACGTATTGCAATGGCACAACGCGCATGACAACTTCATCACCTTCAGCGATGGCTTCACCGGATTTGGAAAGTGCCGCTCGTTTACCACTTTTATCTGACAACACTTTCAGAACGTTATTAGGCATACTGATGACGGTATAGCCGTAAACATCCAGTACGTTCAGGAAAAACTGGTAATATTGCTTTTCATCCAGTTGTTCGTAACTACGAACAGTGATCTTCCCTTTTACTGGGGGATCAATAATAATGGTTTTTCCCAGATTTTTGCTTATCGTATTAATAAACTCATGAATATCTGTTCCTTTGAAATTAGCTGAGAACTGCTCTGCTTTTACCATCACAGGGACAGAAAATAGCATTATTAATACAGCCAGATGAGACCATGAAAAGTGTGTTTTCCTATTAAACAGAACATTTATTTTCCCGCCAAAATTATCGGCGAGAAAAAGTCTGCGAAAAATCATTCTCAATCGATTCATTAAAATAACATCCTTGTATAATAACCATTTTCATTTAGTATTAATTTGTCTTGCAATATCAGTACAATCTCGGCCTTGATACCAGCAATGCGTTCACCTTCACCGTAGCTTTCCTGATTACCTGAACGTTCTAAGATAACAACACGTTTATTGCGATCTTCACTGAACAACAAACCGGTTATTCTGGCCGTAAGCTTACTCTCAGGTGCATGTTCCAGCACATCTTTACTGATCTGTTCACCTGTCATCCTGAAGCGTGAGTTTACTGTAGCGTTCTTCTCGCCAGGCTTTCCAAACACCATCCCGGCTTTGAGTGCATCGATCCCTTGCTCATCAGGGAATGTAATTATTTCATTTTTTTTTCTTTTCTATCAAATTTAATGTTTACTTTTTGCGTTTCATTAGACCACAAACTCATGGCCTGATAAGATATAAACAACAAATTAAAGATAAAAAAAAACATACTAAAAACCGAAATTTGCCTCGACTAATTTTCATCTTCTTCCCTGGTTTTATTGAGTTCACATTCCTTTTTATTAAGCAGTGATAGCAAAAAATGCTGCACAAGAGAGTGCTGTCATTACCATAAAAGTGAACTTGTTTTTTATAAAAGAGACACGTGATGTTTTAATCTTACACTGTTGGCGCTCATCACTCCGCTGGTTATTATCTTCATTACTGCCGCTATTTTCTGGTACTGCCTGAGCGTAATCATGAAAGCTGAGCATCACACCGTAACGTGGAATAGTTTTAATAATATCACCCGGAATTTCATGTCTGGTAATTAATGCCCGACACTGGAAAACTATCTGGTGATAATTGTTATCAGCGATTGTTTCATGATTATAAAACCAAACTGATTTAATGATTTCGTTTTTTTGTTTACACCTTTGAGTAAAGTAAACATGAATCTTCTTTGTAATTCAGTCAGTTTAATCTCAACATTTTCCCTTTTGAAAACGATATTTGCGTTATGGTTATCTAACAACACAAATTCATTTTCGAAAATACCCTCGCTCAAAGAGAACGTTTTCTCTTCATCATTAACAATATTCATAACACCTTCCATGGAAACATAAAAATCATTTCAACCACATTATCAGCCATAATCGTCTCCCGGAGAGAACGTGTGCTGATAATGAATGAACATTCATAATCGATAAGGAAAAAACTTATTCCACTCAACTTGACTTATAAGAAACCCCTGATGTTCAAAAGTTATTTTTTGATTAAAAAAAACTTATTATCCATATGAGATAATGCCAAGTCAAGCAACTGTCTCATCCTTATTTTTAGCCTTAAGGATAAAAAAATAAATATCCCGGAGGATGAAAAATAAATAAACATCAAACAAAAAGCCATTAAAATCATAACGTTAGAATAAAACCAACACCAATTCTGTTCTTACTAAAACAAGATGGAGAATTTCATTGATGATTTTGTATATTCTTCTTACTCCTTAGCCTCCTGTCACAATTAACACTCTCTAATGTTCTTTCCTTTCTCAAGCCAAATAAGGTAAAAGGTTAAAAAATAGCAATGATTCATTGATGAAAATCATTATATCCTGTCATTAATACTTTATTAACCCCACAAAAAAACATTGCTATGTTACAGAGATGAGAAAAGGAATCAATAAGATTAAGTGATATCTATTTGTTTTTTTTATCCCGATGGAATTCTAATCCCGGTTTACAGGATAAAAACACGCAAAAGAGGTATGAGTCAGTAAGAGTTCCCATTCAAAAATAATTTCATTATCTTATTGTTTTTTATGAAAGATATTATAAAAAACGTGAGTGAGAGAGTGTATTTCCAGCCTGATTATCAAAAAATAGAAACCATCAGAAAAACTGTTTTATCCTCTTTCCAGTTTTACAATTAAGTCAAACTAATTTCTTTTTCTTTTCATCTCTACAATCTCCTTTTCTTTAGTTTTTTTCAAAAAGTGAAACATACTGAAACAGTAATTAACAGAAGTTGACGGAATCCCTAAATAATAATCACCTTTATAAGCAACATCTGGATGATGTTACGCATAACAGTAATCAGAAAACTCCTAAAAAAACCTCATAAAATCCAAACTGATATAGCAAAAAATTTCATAAGTAAAGACACGATTAACAACGCATTTATCATACTTTTTCCGTATCCTCCCTTGCTGAGTTAGACTATTCTTGTCGTGTAATGCAGGTGCAAAAGCGCCTGCTCATCAGAAAGCTTCTTTCCTTTACAGGAGTTACTCACAATGACAACAGGATTTTTCCGCCAATGGACTCGCTGGCTTGTTCCCTTTGCTACTTTTTTACTGGTTTTTCAACTGACCGGATGTGGTGATAAAGAGGCAGAACAGCGCAAGGCTTTTGTTGATTTTCTGCAAAATACCGCGATGCGCAGCAGTGGCCGCTTACCAACGCTGAGCGAAGATCAAAAACAGAAGTTCGGTCCTCTGGTCAGTGACTATGCCATTCTTTACGGCTTCTCTCAGCAGCTGAACCGCACACTGGATACCGGAGTAAAACCGGTGGTCGAGACACTATCAGCAATACGAACCCCACAGGATTATCTGACACAACGCGATACACTGCATCAGGTAAGTGGCGCTTTAACCTTAGCCACACAACAGATGCAAACAGCTAAGATGCAGGCTGAAACCAGTAAAGCTGGCCTGAAGCAACCCGATGACCTGAAAGCTGTGTATGAGACGGTGTATAACAAAGTTGTTCTGCAACCCAGCACAACATTCATGCCCCTGTTACCCGCATTACAAACACTTTGTCAGAATGCAGTTCAGGCTGGCGATTTCCTGCAGCAGCAAGGTTCTCAGGTTACCTTTAATGGTATGAACATCCAGTTTCCTACCCAGCAGCAAGCAGCGCAATATAATGCTTTAATGGCCTCGCTCTCTGCCAGCTCTCAGGCTCTGAATCAGGCACAGAGTCTGCTGCAACAAGGTTTGTAATTGAGGTTTGTAATTGAGGTGTGCTATGGCAAGGATGCCGTAGACAACCGCTTTAATACCCCCGCTAATACCCTGTTCATTCGTCACTGAGATTTTCATCAGCAAATGCATTGATGTATGCTGTCATTAAGACCGTTATTCACCGTTAAGAGATCGACATGAAATCACTCGTCCAGGACGAAATCAGAAATCTGAGTAATAAACTTGATGCCCTTACGCATAAAGAGGCACCACTTCTCGCCGCGGGTGAAAGTGAAAAACTGGCTCAGTTACTCACTGAAAAAGATAAACTGCAGGCTGAAATTACCCGACTGAGAGGCGTACAGGAACAGGTACTCAGCAAAGAAGCGCAAAAGCTGGCTAAAATGCCTTTCAAACGGGCAATTACCAAAAAAGAGCAGGCTAATATGGGGGCGCTGAAAAAAAGTGTTCGCGGTTTAGTGGTAGTGCACCCTATGACCTCTCTGGGGCGGGAAATGGGCCTGCAAGAGATGACAGGATTTGCTCACGCACCATTTTAACAACACAATATCTGTGACTACCCTTACCCTGGTGTGCTCTGCTGGTTAGCAAGGCCAGCACACCAGGGTAAGAAAGTTAACCCACCGGAATAAATCAATATTCACTTTCCATCATGCAGCCGTTGGTTATCTGCCAGTCAGCGGGTTGCTCATGCCTGCAATAGGTGTTTACAGCCAGAAAATCAGATGTCGAATCATTTTTCTGTTGAGTTGCTGGCTGAGACCATTGATTGCTTAACTCATCATTGATTAGTTATGCCGACGCTGAATATAAGTCATTGCCAGTGCAGCCGCTAACACCGCGCCTTTGATAATGTCCATCGCTTAATAAGGCACTGATAACATTACCAATCCATTCTGCAACACCCCGAGAATCACGGCGCCAAGCAGGGTTCCTAAGGCATTAGGTTTACCCGATCCGCCTAATGACAGTCCAATCCAGGCTGCGGCAACAGCATCCATTAAATACCCACCTCCGGCGTTCACCTGTGAGGAACCAATACGCGATGCCAGTAAAATGCCACCTAACCCTGCAAGCAGTGAAGCCAATACATAGGCCATTATCCGGTAACGGTGAATGCTAATGCCAGATAAACGAGCTGCCTGAGGATTGCCGCCAATCGCATACATTCTGCGTCCCTGACGGGTCAGTGATAATCCAAGCTGGGTGATCAACGTAACCACCAGCATGATGACAACGATGCCCGGCACTTACCCAAGGAATGAAAAATCAGCAGGGATAATGCCCGTGGCCATCTCACCATCAGGCATCATCATATTTTCTGTGATTGACCCCCCCTGGCTCCAGGTGGTTGCCACCCCCTGCACAATAAACAGACTGGCGAGTGTTGCCAGCATATCCGGGATCCTGAGCACCACGATAAGAAAGGCGTTAAACAAACCAACTAGCGCGCACAGTTATAGCGTGATAGTGATGGCGGCTGTTGTTCCATAGCCGAACCAGACAAACAGAGAGATCACCAACGCATTGGCCAAAGATGCGGTTGCCCCCACCGATAAATCAAAACCACCAATCGTCAGAGAGAGTGATACGCCTGTCGCGATAACCGTCACAATAGCAATCGAGCGTAATATGTTAATCAGGTTACCTGCGGCAAGAAAACTATCAGAAGCCAGACCAAATCCGGCAATTAACGCGACGACGGTAAACAGCATGCCCCATTTATGCAGGAATTCACCTCCCTGCAGCCTGCCTGAAAGATACGATTTTTTCTCTGTGCTCATGCAGGAATACCTCCGGTAGAATACATTAACAGTGTCTCTTCACTGGCCTGGTGTGCGTCTACTTCGGCAACTATACGTCCATCCCACAGCACACAAATTCGATCACACAAACCAATTAATTCACTAAACTCCCCTGAGGCATAGACCACTGATTTCCCTTCACGGGCCAATCCATCAATGACAGTAAATAGATCGGTTTTCGCTTTTATATCAATACCTTTTGTCGGCTCATCGAAAATCAGAATATCAGCATCGCTGCGCAACCATTTTCCCACCGCGACCTTTTGCTGATTCCCTCCGGATAAACGACGCAGCGACTGTCCTGGCCCGGTAGTACGAATGCCAAGCTGCTTAATAACCTGCTCAGCCCAAGCCCACGCCGCTCGCAAAGAGAAACACCCCCAACGGGAAAAGGAGTCATCTGCCGTTACACTGAGATTCATTACCACGGATTCATCGATAAAAATCCCCTCTTTACGCCGTTCCTCGGGAATCAATGCCATACGGTGGCGTACTGCGGCATCCGGAGTGGAAGGATCCCATGGACGGTGATGTAACTCTCCTTCCTCAAGCACACTTTTACTGGCACCGAACAGGGCTTTACACAGTTCGGTTTTCCCCGCGCCGGCTAATCCGGCAATACCCAGAATCTCTCCTTTATGAAGTGTCAGGGAGATGTCACGCAGCAAATGTTCATCCTGCAGACCACGCACTTGAAGCAGAATATCGCGCTGAGATAACTGGCGGGGTGGCGGATAGATATCCTGTAGGGTATGACCCAGCATTTTTTCCACTATCTGCTCACTGCTCAGGCTGTGCATCGCAGTACTTTCTATCAATTGGCCATCGCGCAGTACGGTGAGTTGATCACAACAGTCACGTAACTCGTGAATACGGTGCGAAATAAACACCACACCGATCCCCTGTGTTTGCAACTTCCTCACCACAGTAAAGAGATGCTCGCTCTCCTGCTGGTCTAGTGGCGCGGTGGGTTCGTCAAGAATCAAAAAACGACAGTGATGTGACAATGCTCTGGCCAGTAAAATGTGCTGTTTTTCCGCTAAAGTGCAAAACTCCACACGCTGACGCACTTCCAGTGAAACCTGCAGCTGTGCCAACAATGCACGCGCCTCGCGGCATACTTTTCGCCAGTTAAACAAAAGGCCACCTTCAGCTAACTTGTCCAGCATGATGTTTTCCGCGACACTCAGCCCCGCCACTAACGCCTGGTCAACCTCCTGCTGCACCAGATGTATTCCCAGTTTTTTTGCCTCACGCGGTGACCGAATATTTACTGTTTCACCATCGAGTAAAATTTCACCCTGATAGTGATCGTATGCACCTGATAATATTGCCATCAGTGTCGACTTCCCGGCACCATTCGCGCCAGTGAGAGCATGAACTGAATACCCTTCGAGAAGAAAATCGACCTCTTTAAGTGCGGAAAAGCCGCCAAAATCAATAGAAATCTGACGCATCTCAAGACAATTAAGCACGCTCATTGTTCAGTCTCTCCACCTGCGCTGGTGTTGTCTGGCAGGTTTTCATGTCTACAGATAGGGAGTGCTTCACTCAAAGTGGCTACGCTAACACAAAAGACGTTTAGACGTCCAGACGCCTTTTCCGAGTTGTTTGTTTGTCTGGAATAATAATGGTTTGTCGTCTCAAAACGCGTTGACTGACGGAAAGACGGGAAAGTGGCAATCCTGCTCAGCGCTCAGTCACACCAGCAGACCGGGTCAGCGTCCCTGGAACTGTTCTTTTTCAAGATGAAAGGGAAAAAAATACCGGCAGCGCACACTGTACGCTGCCGGTAAAAAATGAAACGGAATAATCGAAACTGTTATTTTGCTGCGGCAAAACGTGCTGCGGCTTCGTCCCAGTTCGCCACTTCCCAGAAGGCTTTAATGTAATCAGGGCGCTTATTTTGATACTTCAGATAATAAGCATGCTCCCAGACATCAAGACCGATAATTGGGGTGCCAGAAACACCCGCGATCGCCTCACCCATTAATGGACTGTCCTGGTTTGCGGTAGAGACTACAGCCAGCTGATCACCTTTTTTGACCAGCCACGCCCAGCCAGAACCGAAACGGGTTGCTGCTGCTTTCTCAAACTCAGCCTTGAATGCATCAACACTACCAAAGGTTTTTTCAATCGCCGCTTTCAGATCACCACTCAGGGTAGTGCCCTGCTTCAGACCTTTCCAGAAGAAACTGTGGTTTGCATGGCCACCTGCGTTATTACGCAGTACGGTTTTTTTATCTGCAGGCACCGTGTCCAGTTTGGTGATCAGCTCTTCAACAGGCAGATCTGCAAATGCTGTCCCTTCAAGCGCAGCATTGGCATTGTTGACATAAGTCTGGTGATGTTTGGTGTGATGGATCTCCATCGTCTGCTTATCAAAATGAGGTTCTAGGGCATCATAAGCATACGGCAGGGAGGGCAGTGAATAACTCATGTTCATCATCTCCATTAACATTGGGCGGTCGCCAGAATTTAGCGCGACCAGGGTCAGGCTACTATTATAGTTGAATAAACCAACCGTGAAAGGGCTATCAATGCCCTGTCAGTAACAGGGTAACACACAGCAGCTTTTACACTAACCGTTCGGGGTGAGTATACACCGTTGCCCGGCCAGGCTTGCAAAAACCGACCAGCGTCAATTGACAGCGTCGTGCCACTTCTACTGCCAGCCCGGTGGCCGCCGATACCGCAAACAGTATCTCGACCCCACATCGTGCCGCTTTTTGTACCATCTCATAACTGGCCCGACTGGATACCAGGACGGCTCCCTGCTGCCAGCCTGACTGTTTACTGCGCATACCCAATAATTTATCCAGCGCTACATGGCGCCCGACATCTTCACACCCTCCGGCGAGTTGTCCCCCGGGCTTCAACCAGGCAGCCACATGAGTACACCCGGTCAATTGTCCCACGGGTTGCAATTGCGGTAATGATGTAAATGCATCATCCAGTGCGCTAAGCGTAAACGTCTGTGTAAAAGGCAATGGGTCAAGGGGCTTTGCTATCTCCGCCAGCTGCTCAACACCGCAAACGCCACAACCAGTTCGCCCATCCATACGCCGGCGTTGTGCTTTCAGGGCCATAAAACAGCGACTGGCAAGTGTGATCTGCACCTCGATACCATTATCTCTTTTCTGAAGTGTAAGATCATATATCTCGGACGGTGTCGTAATGATCCCTTCCGAAAGTGAGAAACCGATGGCAAAAGCCTCCAAATCTTTCGGTGTTGTCATCATCACGACATGAGAAATTCCGTTGAAAACCAATGCTACCGGCACTTCATCTGCCAGCCAGTCCGGCTTAACCACTGACAGATCACCGCGCTGGCGAATTTCTATTTGACTTAATCCGCACTGTTGTATTTGTTCATCTTTTTTATTCATTCTGTGACGATTCCGCGATAACACCTTATTAAGAGTATGGTAATATCTACCAGGCTAATAACAGTATAAAGATCGGGGATTTTGAACCGATTAATACAACAGCGCAAAACAATAATGAAGTATCTGTCTCAACGGGTAGCACTGAGGCATTCCATCAGGACATAAAGCATTAGCACAGACATCCTTTGTCAGTGTTAGCCACTTTATCCTGTGGATTTAACGGGAAGCGTCAATCGCCCGTATAAGGATAGATGCTAAGCAATGTCGAATAGGAATGACCCCATGAATGTCAGCAGAAGAAGCTTCTTCAGAATCTGCGCAGGAGGCATGGCAGGTACCACCGCTGCGATGCTGGGTTTCATGCCAGAAGTCGCACTGGCTGAGACGCGTCAATACAAACTCCTGCGTGCCCGCGAGACACGTAACACCTGCACCTACTGCTCCGTTGGTTGTGGATTACTGATGTACAGCCTCGGTGATGGCGCAAAAAACGCCAAAGAGTCCATTTTTCATATCGAAGGGGATCCGGATCATCCGGTAAACCGTGGAGCACTGTGCCCAAAAGGCGCGGGTCTTATCGATTTTATTCACAGTGAAAACCGTCTGAAATACCCGGAGTACCGTGCGCCAGGTTCAAATAAATGGCAGCGCATCTCCTGGGAAGACGCTTTCGATCGCATCGCACGTCTGATGAAAAAAGACCGCGACGCCAACTTTATTGAAAAAAATGCCAGTGGCACTACGGTCAATCGCTGGTTAAGCACCGGTATGCTGTGTGCATCGGCTTCCAGTAATGAAACCGGCTACCTGACACAGAAATTTACCCGCTCACTGGGTATGTTAGCAGTTGATAACCAGGCACGCGTTTGACACGGACCAACGGTAGCAAGTCTTGCTCCAACATTTGGTCGCGGTGCGATGACCAACCACTGGGTAGATATTCGCAATGCTAACCTGATTATTGTGATGGGTGGTAATGCCGCCGAAGCGCATCCGGTAGGATTCCGCTGGGCGATGGAAGCCAAAATTCACAATAAAGCAAAATTGATTGTCGTTGACCCTCGCTTTACCCGTACAGCTTCGGTCGCTGACTTCTATACTCCTATTCGTTCAGGCACGGACATTACTTTCCTGTCTGGTGTTTTGTTGTACCTGATCAGCAACGAAAAGATTCAGCGTGAATATGTTGAGGCGTATACCAATGCCAGCCTGATCGTGCGCGAAGACTATCACTTCAGTGACGGGCTATTCAGCGGCTATGACGAAACCAAACGCCATTACGATAAAACCAGCTGGAACTATGAGCTGGATGAAAACGGTTTTGCCAAACGTGATCAAACGCTTACGCACCCTCGCTGTGTCTGGAATCTGCTCAAACAGCATGTCAGTCGCTATACCCCTGAGGTGGTGGAATCTATTTGTGGTACACCGAAAGCCGATTTTCTGCATGTCTGCGAATTGCTGGCAGAAACCAGTGCAAAAGATCGTACTGCCAGTTTCCTCTATGCCCTCGGCTGGACACAACACTCCATCGGTGCACAAAATATCCGTACTATGGCAATGGTTCAGTTACTGCTGGGAAATATGGGCATGGCGGGTGGCGGCATCAATGCTCTGCGTGGTCACTCCAACATACAGGGATTAACTGATCTCGGGCTGCTTTCTCAAAGTCTGCCAGGCTATATGACCTTACCCTCAGAGAAACATACTGACCTGCAAACCTACCTGACGGCCAATACGCCAAAAGCGACCCTGCCAGGCCAGGTAAACTATTGGGGTAATTACCCTAAATTCTTCGTCAGCATGATGAAATCTTTTTATGGAGATAAAGCACAGAAAGAGAATAACTGGGGCTTTGACTGGTTGCCGAAGTGGGATAAAGGCTACGATGTTTTACAATATTTCGAGATGATGAATGAAGGTAAAGTAAACGGTTACCTGTGTCAGGGCTTTAACCCGGTTGCCTCGTTCCCCAATAAAAACAAAATCGTTAAGTCATTATCATCACTGAAATTTTTGGTGACAATTGACCCGTTGAATACTGAGACATCGAATTTCTGGCAGAATCACGATGAGTTCAATGATGTTGATCCCTCATCTATTCAGACCGAAGTTTTCCGTCTGCCATCCACCTGTTTCGCCGAAGAAAACGGTTCGATTGTTAACTCTGCCCGCTGGTTACAATGGCACTGGAAAGGTGCCGATGCCCCCGGTGAAGCACTGAATGACGGTGAAATCCTGGCGGGTATCTATCTGCGCCTGCGTGAGCTCTATACCCAGGAAGGCGGTGCTGCACCTGAACCTGTGCTGAATATGAGCTGGGATTATCTGACACCTGAAAATCCCGCTTCAGAAGAAGTCGCCCGTGAGAGCAACGGTCGTGCGCTGGCTGATATTGTCGATGATATTGGTACCGTGCTGGTGAAAAAAGGTCAGCAGTTAAGCACCTTTGCCCATCTGCGCGATGACGGTACCACCTCAAGTGGATGCTGGATCTTCGCTGGCAGCTGGACCCAGGAAGGTAACCAAATGGCACGGCGTGATAACAGTGACCCTTCAGGTCTGGGTAACACACTGAACTGGACATGGGCGTGGCCACTGAACCGACGTATTCTCTATAACCGCGCCTCTGCCGACCCGCAAGGTAAAGCCTGGGATGCAAAACGCGAATTGATGCACTGGGATGGCAGCAAGTGGACAGGTTATGATATTCCTGATTTCAGTGCAGCCCCTCCGGGCAGCGATGCCGGGCCTTTTATCATGCAGCCTGAAGGGATGGGACGTCTGTTTGCTATTGATAAAATGGCGGAAGGACCATTCCCCGAGCACTATGAACCGTTTGAAACGCCGATTGGGACTAATCCACTGCACCCTAATGTGATCTCTAACCCGGCAGCTAGGGTGTTTAAAAACGACCTGGAAAATATGGGAACAGCCGATGCCTTCCCGTATGTCGGCACCACCTACCGGCTGACTGAGCATTTCCACTACTGGACCAAACATGCCCGGCTGAATGCAATTGCCCAGCCTGAGCAGTTTGTCGAAATTGGTGAGAATCTGGCCGGTAAACTGGGTATTGCAGCCGGAGATACTGTAAAAGTCAGCTCAAAACGCGGATACATCAAAGCCAAAGCAGTAGTCACGAAACGTATCCGTACCTTAACCGTAGACAATAAACCAGTGGATACTATTGGTATTCCTATCCACTGGGGCTTTGAAGGGGTTGCAAAAAAAGGCTTTATCGCCAACACCCTGACACCGTTTGTCGGCGATGCCAACACCCAGACACCGGAATTTAAATCCTTCCTGGTGAATGTGGAAAAGGTATAAGGGAGAGAGATTATGGCTTATCAGTCACAAGACATTATTCGTCGCTCCGCGACAAACGGCCTGACCCCCGCGCCACAGGCGCGGGATCACCAGGAAGAAGTAGCCAAACTGATTGATGTCACCACCTGTATTGGCTGTAAAGCTTGCCAGGTTGCGTGCTCAGAATGGAATGACATTCGTGATGAGGTCGGACATAACGTTGGGGTGTATGATAACCCTGCCGATCTGACCGCCAAATCCTGGACTGTCATGCGTTTCTCTGAAGTAGAAGAGAACGGTAAACTGGAGTGGTTGATCCGTAAAGATGGATGTATGCACTGCTCTGACCCAGGCTGCCTGAAAGCCTGTCCGTCGGAAGGTGCCATCATCCAGTATGCCAATGGTATTGTCGATTTTCAGTCAGAACATTGTATTGGATGTGGCTACTGCATTGCAGGTTGCCCGTTTAATGTTCCCCGAATGAACAAAGACGATAACCGGGTGTACAAATGCACGTTGTGCGTTGATCGGGTTACTGTCGGCCAGGAGCCCGCTTGTGTAAAAACCTGCCCGACAGGGGCAATTCACTTCGGCACTAAAGAAGCAATGAAAGAAGTTGCTGCTGAACGGGTCAGTGAGCTGAACACTCGGGGCTACACAAATGCCGGGTTATATGATCCTCAGGGCGTGGGTGGAACACACGTGATGTATGTCCTGCATCATGCAAACAAACCACAGCTCTATCATGGCTTACCGGATAACCCGTCGATCAGTTCCGCGGTGACATTCTGGAAAGGGGTATGGAAGCCACTGGCTGCTATCGGTTTTGCGGCCACCTTCGCCGCCAGTATTTTCCATTATGTCGGTATCGGGCCAAACCGAGTGGAAGATGAGGATGAGGAAACCCTGCATGACAAGGAGGAACGCAAATGAAAAAACGTGACCGTATCGTGCGCTACACTGCACCTGAACGCATCAATCACTGGATTGTCGCGTTCTGCTTTATCTTCGCGGCACTGAGTGGATTAGGTTTCTTCTTTCCATCATTTAACTGGCTGATGAATGTGATGGGGACACCGCAACTGGCGCGTATCCTGCATCCGTTCGTCGGTGTAGTGATGTTTGTTGCTTTTTTACTGATGTTTTTTCGCTACTGGCATCACAACCTGATTACGCGTGATGACCTGCTGTGGGCAAAAAACATTCATAAAATCGCCATGAATGAAGAGGTTGGTGATACGGGTCGCTATAATTTCGGACAAAAATGCGTCTTTTGGGCCGCTATTCTCAGTCTGTTATTATTGCTGGCCAGTGGGATTATTATCTGGCGTCCCTACTTCGCAGAGGCCTTCCCAATTCCGATCATTCGCATTGCACTGCTGGTACACTCCGTTTCCGCAGTTGCCCTGATTGTGGTGATTATGGTGCATGTTTACGCAGCGTTATGGGTAAAAGGCACCATCACTGCAATGGTTGAAGGTTGGGTTAGCAGTTCATGGGCGAAGAAACACCATCCACGCTGGTACCGTGAATTACGCCAGAAGCAATCCACGTCAGTAAAACAGGATGAACATCCCTGATGAGTATTCGCATCGTTCCCCAGGATCAACTGGAGAAAAGCGAGAAACGTCCGGCGGAGTGGGCTCCGCCGTTACTTTTTCCTCGCCTGAAAAACCTTTACACCGATCGTGCACAGCGTTTGCACCATCTGGCTGAATCCCATCCGATGGGGGACTACCTGCGCTTCGCGGCATTAATTGCCCGGCATCAGGCACCTCTGCTGGAAAGTTATACTTTGCAGGTCGATCTGCAGGAATATTTGCAAATTTCAGCCAGCACGGGGTTGCCACCGCTTGACTGCCGTACTTTTCCCCGCCATTCACATTGGTTGGTGATATTACGCTCGCTGCTTACTACACTGAAACCCGAACTCAGCGGCGTAGCGCAGGCAGCGGTTGCCTCACTGGAAGAGGCCACAGACGCAGAATGTGAAACGATGGCAACTGCGTTACTCCATCAACAATTCAGTGACGTCAGCAACGATAAAGCACCGTTTATCTGGGCAGCATTATCCGTGTACTGGGCTCAGATGGCCGCTCAGTTACCCGGTAAAGCTCAGGCCGAGTATGGTGAGCATCGTCAATTTTGTCCGGTCTGTGCCAGCATGCCTGTCGCCAGTGTCGTTCATATGGGGATGGAGCATGGAGGTTTACGCTACCTGCACTGCAGCCTGTGCGAAAGTGAGTGGAATATTGTTCGCGCAAAATGCAGTAACTGTGAACAGACCGGCGCGTTGCACTACTGGTCACTGGACAGTGAACATGCGGCAGTAAAAGCGGAGAGCTGTGACGATTGTCAGAGTTACCTGAAAGTCCTCTATCAGGAAAAAGATTCTAACGTTGATGCCATTGCCGATGATCTGGCCTCCGTGATGCTTGATGCACATATGGAACAGGAGGGATTTTCCCGCAGCGGATTAAATCCCTTCCTCTTTCCGGGAGAGACAGATTAACACCCGCCAGGGGGATTATCTGTACCGTCCCCCGCTTTCATCGGTTACACTGGGAGGCCGAACGGCGGTAACAAGGACCTTGTTACCTGGTTTTCTTCATTACCGGAGCCGCTTGTAGCGATGAAGACACTTTTCAGCCAACTGCCTGCCATTGATCATCTGTTACATATCCCGACCATCCATACGCTTGTCACACAATATGGTCATCAACAGATAACCGACCTTTTACGTGCTCTGCAACAAGAAGCACGCTCTCATATTCGCCAGCATCATGCGCTGCCAGCCTGGTGCGAGGAGTGGTCAACGGCACTCCAGCAACGCCTTGAGAAACAACATCAAAGCGCTCTGAAACCAGTTTTCAATCTTACAGGTACAGTGCTGCATACCAATTTAGGCCGGGCATTGCTCAGTGAAACAGCGGTAGAGGCGGTTACTCAGGCCATGCGCTCACCAGTCACCCTGGAATACGCACTCGACGAAGCGGGGCGTGGCCATCGTGATAGTGCTATCGCGGAACTGCTTTGCCGGCTCACCGGGGCTGAAGATGCCTGTATTGTGAATAATAATGCAGCCGCCGTACTCCTGATGCTGGCAGCGCTGGCTGAAAAGCAGGAAGTAGTGGTATCTCGTGGCGAACTGGTGGAAATTGGCGGTGCTTTTCGTATTCCTGATGTCATGACACAGGCAGGATGTCAGCTGCGTGAGGTGGGCACGACAAATCGCACTCACCTGCGTGATTATCATCAGGCAATCAATGAACAGACTGCACTGCTGATGAAAGTGCATACCAGTAATTATCATATTGAAGGTTTTACCCATGCCGTGAGCGAAGCTGAACTGGTCACGCTGGGTGAGAGTCACCAGTTGCCGGTGATTGCTGATTTAGGCAGTGGTTCATTAGTCGACCTGACCGCTTATGGTCTGCCTGCAGAACCGATGCCACAGGATTTAATTGCCTCAGGGGTGAGTCTGGTCAGTTTCTCAGGTGACAAATTACCCGGAGGCCCCCAGGCTGGTATCATTATCGGGAAAAAAAACCTCATCGAACGTTTGCAAAAACACCCACTAAAACGGGCATTACGGGTAGATAAAATGATTCTGGCTGCACTGGAAGCCACGCTGAAGCTCTATCTCAATCCTGAGACTCTCCGCCAGCAGTTACCTACGTTACGTTTACTGACAAGATCACAAGATGAGATGACCCAGCAGGCAGAGCGTCTGTTACCCTTTTTCCAGCAACGCTTCGGCAATGATTACCGGTTAGCGGTCACACCGTGTCACTCACAAATCGGTAGTGGTGCCCTGCCTTCTGAACGTCTGCCGGGAATTGCGATTACCTTTACCCCTCTTCAGGCTGAAAATGCATCACTGACACAACTGGTAACTACATTACGTCAGACCGCAGTCCCCATCATCGGCAGGATCCATGATGGTAAACTGTGGCTTGATGTCCGTTGTTTGCAGGATGAGACACGTTTGTTGCAGGTACTTACCGTATGATTATCGCCACTGCTGGCCATGTTGATCATGGAAAAACAGCGCTGTTACAGGCTATCACCGGCATCAATGCCGACCGGCTACCAGAAGAAAAAGCGCGCGGGATGACCATCGACCTGGGATATGCCTACTGGCCTCAACCTGATGGCCGGGTGATCGGTTTCATTGATGTGCCAGGTCATGAAAAATTTCTCGCCAACATGCTGTGTGGGATGGGAGGCATTGATTACGCTCTGCTGGTGGTCGCTGCAGATGATGGCATCATGCCACAGACCCGTGAACATCTGAATATTTTGCAACTGAGCGGCTCCCCTCGTCTCATCGTTGCGATCACAAAAAGTGACCTGGCAGATAGCACACAACTTGACCGCGTTGTCACGGCAATCACTACACTGACACAGCAAAGTGGGTGGGAAAGCATCACTCTTTTCATCACCAGCACGACCAGTAAAGCAGGTATCAGTGAGCTGGCTGCATTTCTTGGCCAGCTACCGGAACGTCACGTATCAACTGAAAAACCTTTCCGGCTGGCCATTGACCGCGTCTTTAACGTGAAAGGGGCGGGACTGGTGGTCACAGGTACCGCCCTCTCAGGGGAGATCTGCACCGGAGAGACACTCTGGGTAACAGGGGCAAATCGTCGCGTGAGAATTCGTGGTCTGCACGCACAAAATCAGCCCTCAACGACAGGACGGGAAGGTGAGCGTATTGCACTCAATATCACCGGAGATATTGAAAAGAGCGACCTGACACGCGGAGACTGGTTACTGACGCAACCACCAGCTGAAGCATTTCAACGTGTGATTGTCGAGCTTAACAGCATTAGCCCTCTTAAACAGGGGCAGTCACTTCATCTGCATCATGCAGCCAGCCATATTACGGGTCGGGTATCACTGCTCTCTGCAACACTGGCAGAACTGACCCTGGATAATCCCCTCTATCTGGCAGATAACGATCGGCTGATTCTGCGCGATATCAATGCACAGGAAACGCTGGCGAGTGCCAGGGTTATCCAGCTGACACCAAGAAAGCGCGGCAAACGCCGGCCAGACTACCTGGCATGGTTACATGCACTCGCGAGTAGTCAGAGTGAATCGCAACATCTGGCCTTACTGTTACAATCTCAGCCATGCAAAGTTCAGGATCTCTGCTGGGCCAGGCAACTCTCTGAATCGGCCCTTTTCTCACAGCTTACACCGTTGTCTTATTTACAAGCCGGTGATTATTTGCTGCTGACAGAAAGAGCCAGATACTGGCAGAACAAACTGCTGGAGACGCTCAGCCTCTATCATCAGCAACACAGTGACCGCCCCGGGCTGGGTAAAGACAGATTACGCCGAATGTCATTACCGACATTACCTGATGTGGTTGGTATGTCTCTGATTGAACAATTATCTACTGCCGGGGAATTGAGCAATCGCCTTGGCTGGTTACATCTGCCTGACTTCAGCGTGCGATATACCCCACAAGAGGCCGCTCTCTGGCAACGTATTGCCCCGCTATTCACTGACGATCCCTGGTGGGCAAGGGATTTGGCAAAAGAGCTCCGGCTAGAAGAAACCCTGGTGCGTCAGACACTGCATAAAGCAGCACAAGCTGAGCAGATCGTGGCGATCGTAAAAGATCGTTATTATCATCACGATCAAATGGTACGTTTCGCCAACTTAATCAGATCAAGGGCGGAAAAAGGACAAAATACTATCGCTGCAGACTTCCGTGATGCCCTCGGCACTGGTCGTAAACTGGCAATACAGGTACTGGAGTTCTTTGATCGTTGCGGATTTACACGGCGCAAAGGGAACGAGCATCTGCTGCGCGATGCTACCCTTTTCATCCGACATATTGATGACTGAGGAGAGGGTATGAAAACGCGTTGTGGATGGGTCTCTGCCGACCCGATTTACCAGGCCTATCATGATACGGAATGGGGCCGTCCGGAAAAAAAAGCACAACCATTGTTTGAGATGCTCTGCTTGGAAGCACAGGTCGCAGGGCTATCATGGCTGACGGTGTTAAAAAAGCGTCACCATTACCGTGAAGTTTTTCACCAGTTTGACCCTCAGACTATCGCACAAATGACAGAAGATGATACTGAACGTCTGCTACTGGATCCCGGGATTATCCGTCACCGGGGAAAAATAGAGGCTATCATTGCCAATGCTCGCGCATTTCTGGCGATGGAGCATGCAGGTGAACCTTTTGCTGACTTTATCTGGCAGTTTGTGCAGCATACGCCACAACACCACCACTACAGTAATTATCGCGATGCGCCAACCACCAGCACGGTCTCTGATGCCATGTCCCGCGCCCTGAAAAAACGTGGCTTTAAGTTCGTTGGATCGACAACCTGCTACTCTTTTATGCAGGCCTGCGGCCTGATAAATGATCACGAAATCACCTGTTTCTGTCATCCTGATAATCAGATACAGAGAGCATAACAGACAGTTAACCTATTTTAAGCACACTGTAGTGACATCCGTTTTTTGCCGCACCAGGTTACATTTGACACATGCGCTGAGGAGCAAAAAGGTCTATAACTGTAACCTACATCATCGTAACAGCCCGTTGCAAAACCGGCGTAAAACAACTCAATGACGTTACCGATAAGGAAAACCCCATGAAACCGACCGTGGTGTTATATAAGACGTTACCCGATGATTTATATCAGCAACTCTGTAACCACTGTCATGTGGTCGCCGTCGATAATCTGACTGACGACGTGCTCCTGCAGCAGGCAGAACACTTTCAGCGAGCCGAAGGTTTGCTCGGTGCTGGAGGCAAAATTAATGCGCCTTTTCTGGAGAAAATGCCACATCTTCGCGCCGTTTCCACCATCTCGGTCGGATACGACAATATTGATGTTACGGCACTGAATGCACGTAAGATTGCTTTAATGCATACCCCAACGGTATTGACGGATACGGTTGCCGACACCATGGTGGCATTGATGCTTGCCACATCAAGACGCGTGGTAGAACTGGCTGAACGAGTCAAAGCCGGTCTGTGGCAACACAGTGTCAGTGCTGACTGGTTCGGTACCGATGTCCATCACAAGACGATAGGTATTTTAGGCATGGGCCGTATTGGTATGGCGCTGGCACAACGCGCCCATCACGGGTTCAATATGCCAGTACTCTACCACGCAAGGAAAAAACACCCGGAAGCAGAGAGTCGTTTTTCCGCCCGCTATTGTGATCTTGATACGCTGCTGAAAAATGCTGATTTTCTCTGTATCACCTTGCCACTCACTGCAGAAACCCATCATCTGATTGGTGAGAAGGAGTTAGCGAAGATGAAATCGACCGCTATTCTGATCAATGCCGGACGAGGAGCCGTCATTGATGAACAGGCACTGATTACCGCACTGCAACAAGGCGTCATTCACGCCGCAGGGCTGGATGTGTTTGAGACTGAGCCGTTGCCGGCCAGTTCACCATTACTGAGTCTGCCTAATGTCGTGGCGTTACCCCATATTGGTTCTGCCACCCATGAAACGCGTTATGCGATGGCAAAAGATGCTGTGGAGAACATGCTGGCGGCATTAGCGGGTAACGTGCAAAAAAACTGCGTCAATCCTGACGTTTTGCACTAAAAAAGTCAGGGGGCCCGAAGGCCCCCTGTTCATCGCGAAAGTGAATTACTCCACCGCGATCGGTTTCTCATCAACAACCGGCTTTTCGTCGCCTTGTAATGTTTTCACTCGCGCCTCAAGCTGCTCTACCGCCTGACGGTCTTTCAGCAACGTGTAGGTGAGCGTAAAGGCTGTACTTTCACCAGGCTGCAGTTGTTTCACGCGCCCTTGCTCTTTCTCTATCGTTACCGGGTAGGCATAGTTAGTACCCGGTTCGATACCCGTGACATAACCTTGCTTCAGCGTGTCGGTATTTTTCCACAGCGTCAGCAGCGGCAATTGATTGACATCGAACTCGATAGAAGCACCTTTATCGCCTTTACTGTTCACCAGCGCCGCAACCGTTTTACCGTTACTGTCAGCTTTCGGTACCAGGTTAAGCACCATCTCGTCGAAATCTTTGGTTGGCCCGGCATATGTCGTCCAGTCCGCTAAACCTTTTTTCGCATAATCATTGAAAGGCGATACTGATTTCACTGCCGCGACAAAACGCGCATCCTTCTCAAGGAGTGGCGTACCAAAATTACTGTGGTAAATAATCTGGTAATCCTGCGGGTAGTCGCCCTGATTTGTCAGCACATCATGTAAAGTAAATGCTTCAGCACCGGGAACCTAGCGCAACTCAGTCCAGGTTTCGAGATGACCTTTTTTAAAGGTGTTCTCTTTCAGCAGACCACGAATGCGGATCTCATGAGGCGCTTTATCATCGACGGTGACTTCTACTTTAGACGCTGGCGTATTACCGGCTTTGCCATGCAAAGTGTAAATTTGCCCATCTTTAGTCACCGGGTGGCCTGTCCACTCATAACCACAACGGACCATCATCTCATTGAATCCCTCCAGACAGCCTAATCCGTTACGGCTGTCGAGATTAATATAGGCAGGATTAACCACCTCATTAACCGGAGAGTCCCACCCCAGACGCACACCATGGCCATTAACATGCAGCAGATCCATCCCGCGCGTCGGACTCAGTGCAATCGTCAGACCGTTTTTGCTGGTGATGGTCAGCACTTTACTGCCTTCCTGTTTGCCGCCATGTAATACTTTTTGTTCAATGCTGAACGGCTCACCGGAAAACTTCAGCTCCTGACTTGTAACCTGCCAGTTTCCCTTCTCTGTCGCCTGTTCAGCATCGGTCAGCACCCAGGTTTTTGCCATCACCGGACTGCTTAAAATTGCCGCTGTTGCACCCGCCAGAAACACTTTTTTCATTTTTTGTCCCTTATTAGCTGAATTGATTTAGCTTAACGAATCACAGCCTACAAAGAGCAATCCAACAAAAACGTGATGACTATCACTCATTGACATTTCTTATTTATTGTTGATGACGTGTTGTGACCTGCTACACGTTTTATTACTGCACGACACTAATCAGCAGCGCTGAATAATGCATAGTCAGGTACTTTCTCGCCATTCAGGGTATACTAGGGGCAGTAATTTTGAATCTGGAGTGTTTATTTTGTCTGGCTGGAACTATCACGTTACTCATTTTGTCACTAGTGCCCCGGATATCCGGCATTTACCTCCTGATGAAGGCATCGAAGTCGCCTTTGCCGGACGCTCCAATGCAGGGAAGTCAAGTGCACTCAATACACTGACCAATCAAAAATCCCTCGCCCGCACCAGTAAAACACCCGGCCGCACACAATTGATTAACCTGTTTCAGGTAGCGGAAGGCTACCGGCTGGTTGACCTGCCCGGTTACGGTTATGCTGAAGTACCAGAAGAGATGAAAAAGAAATGGCAGCGCGCCCTGGCAGAATATCTGCAAATGCGCGATTGCCTGAAAGGTCTGGTAGTACTAATGGATATCCGCCATCCGCTGAAAGACCTTGATCAGCAGATGATCAATTGGGCGGTGCAAAGCAACATCCAGGTATTAGTCTTATTAACCAAAGCAGACAAGCTGGCATCCGGCGCCCGGAAAGCACAACTGAACACCGTGCGCGAAACATTAAGCGCTTTACCCGGTGATGTTCAGGTAGAGATGTTCTCCTCACTGAAAAGAATCGGTGTTGATAAACTGAGTCAGAAACTGGATAGCTGGTTTAGCCTGTTATCCCAGGCCAGTGAAGGGGAGTAACCTCTACAGTTGACATAAAGTATTCAGGGGATGTACGCGGTATATGTATATCCCTGCCGTTTTTATACCTGCGAGTCTGCTTTCTTTCCTCTGCTTCACACAAGCATTATATACGCCAGACAAAACACGAGAGTATTGATAGCAACGCATGTTATGTTATAACATAATAACCATTACTAACAAAATCAAAGGATATGTGATAATGAAGCCGCTTGCTATTATTCTTACTCTGTTACTTGCCTCTGCCAATAGTTTCGCTCACGGTCATGACCATGGTGCACCGTTAACAGAAATGGAACGTAAAGCCAGTGAAGGGGTTTTTGATGATCAAAACGTCAAAGATCGTCCACTCACTGACTGGGAAGGGGTCTGGCAGTCAGTCAATCCTTATCTGTTGAACGGGGATTTAGACCCGGTTCTGGAAAAGAAAGCCAAACAAGGTAAAAAAACCGTTGAGGAGTATCGCGCCTACTACAAAACCGGTTACGCCACCGACGTTGATACTATCGGTATTGAAAATGACGTAATTGAGTTTCACCAGGGTAAAAAAGTGAGTAGCTGCCATTATAAGTATGATGGTCATCAAATTTTAACCTATGTATCAGGCAAAAAAGGGGTTCGCTACCTGTTTAAATGCCAGGATGCCCAGTCTACAGCACCTAAGTTCATCCAGTTCAGTGATCACACAATCGCACCTCGTAAATCACAACATTTTCATATTTTTATGGGTAATGAATCACAAGCGGCTTTATTGACCCAAATGGATAACTGGCCGACTTACTACCCTTATCACCTTAACAAAGAGCAAATCGTAGACGAAATGCTGCATCACTGATTTTCTCCTCCCCTATGACAACAAGACACGCAATATCAGACAGATATCGCGTGTCTTCTTCCTTCGGTTACTGACATTCCCGCCGCAGTTTTCAGATATAATTCGGGGATAATGATCACAAAAACAGTAATTATCTCCGGAAAAAATTGATTTTTTAACCTGTTGAGTGGTTTTTATTGCTAAAAGCCTTATAATCAATTTGTCTTAGCCATATGAGGATGTGAGGCTGGCGCGCTTGCCACCCGAAAACATAAACCCTGATGATTCTTTCAAAAGGTGTTGTAACGCCCCCTTTTCTTATTCCAGCCTTCATTACCGCTGTTATGGCGAGTATTCTTGCCTGGTCTGGCGAGCTATAGCTTTCTTACAAAACATACCGAAATAAACGCTACATCATCTGATGTGGTCAAAACTCGTCTTTTTGTTTTGTGAGGATGCGATGATCTACTGGATCCTGCTTTTTCTATCTATCGCCTGTGAAATAACAGGTACACTGGCAATGAAACATGCCTCTCTTAACCAGGAGAGCAGTGGATTGCTTATCATGTATGGTCTGATTGCTATCTCATATATTTTATTATCATTTTCCGTAAAACATATCGCTCTGGGTGTCGCTTACGCGATCTGGGAAGGCGCTGGCATTGTCATTATCACCCTTTGCAGTGTGATGCTGTTCAGCGAAAGTCTCTCGTTATTAAAACTGTGCGCTATCTGTCTGTTACTCATCGGTATCGTGTTGATTAAATCAGGGACCGTGATGCCCGCAGGGAAAAAAACGGAGGCAGCGCATGTCAGTTGAACATCTGCTGTATCTGATTCTTGCTGTTGCCCTGGATATTATCGCTAATATTCTGTTGAAAAAGTCAAATGGGTTTCAGCGCTGGCATCTGGGTTTGCTTTCTCTGCTCGCTGTATTAGCCGCATTTACCGCCCTGGCACAAGCGGCAAAAGGGATCGACCTGGCAGTGGCTTATGCTTTGTGGGGCGCGATGGGCATCGCTGCGACCGCAGCAGCCGGCTGGATTTTGTTCAATCAGAAACTGAATTATAAAGGTGGCATTGGGGTGCTGATACTGCTTTCTGGCATCGTCTTACTGAAACTGAGCTAATGCTTATTATCCAGAATCGGGCTAGTGATAAGGATATTAATGGGCTTCATCCCAATTACTACCGACACCAACATCCACCCGCAATGGAACATCAAGCTGCAGACTTTGTTCCATCAGTTCACGGATAGTCGCTACTGCGGTATCAACCTCACTGTCTGGTATTTCAAAGACCAGTTCATCATGCACCTGCATAATCATTTTGATCTCTGACTGATTTTGCTCGAGCAACCAGCTATCAACCGCAATCATCGCTTTTTTGATGATGTCAGCCGCGGTTCCCTGCATGGGTGCGTTAATTGCCGCACGCTCTGCCGCTTTACGTCGAATAGCATTACTGGAACGAATGTCAGGTAAATAAAGGCGACGTCCTTCCAGTGTAGAGATATACCCTTGTTCAGCCGCTGATTCTCTTGTCTTTTCCATGTAATTAAGCACACCAGGATAGCGTTCAAAATAGAGATCCATATATTTTTTTGCTTCTCCCGCCGGAATGTTAAGTTGCCGGGAAAGACCAAATGCGCTCATGCCGTAGATCAAGCCAAAATTTATTGCTTTTGCGCTACGCCGTTGTTCCCCGCTCACTTTATCAACTGGCACGCCGAACACTTCAGAAGCCGTTGCCCGGTGTATATCCTGGCCGTGAGCAAAAGCGTTCAATAATCCCTTGTCCTGAGAAAGATGAGCCATGATACGCAACTCAATCTGCGAATAGTCAGCAGCGACTATCTTATTACCCTTCCCGGCAATAAAGGCCTGTCTGATCCGGCGTCCTTCATCATTACGCACCGGTATATTTTGCAGATTAGGATCAGAAGAAGATAAGCGCCCGGTTGCCGTCACCGCCTGATGGTAAGAGGTGTGAACCCTTCCGGTATGCGGATTTATCATCTGCGGCAGTTTATCAGTATAGGTCGATTTCAATTTAGACAACCCACGATGCTCAAGAATCACTTTCGGTAGCGGGTAATCTAACGCCAATTCAGCCAGCACTTCCTCACTGGTTGAAGGTGCTCCACCAGGCGTTTTTTTCGTCGGTTTGATTCCTTGTTTCTCAAAAAGAATCACCTGTAATTGCTTAGGTGAAGAGAGATTAAATGGTTCTCCGGCCAGTTCATGAGCTCTGGCTTCAAGTTCGGCAAGACGTACTGTCAGTTCCTGAGAATGAACAGCGAGAAGCGTTGGGTCAATTAATACCCCCTGACGTTCAATACGAGAGATGACACTCACTAAAGGCATTTCAATGTTTTCAAACACTGCTCGCGGACCCGATTCCTTTTCTAATTCAGGCCACATCGCTAAATGCAGTTGTAGTGTCACATCAGCATCTTCAGCGGCATAATGCGCCGCAACTTCCAGTTCTATCTGGTTGAAAGTCAGCTGTTTTTTCCCTTTACCGGCAATCTCTTCAAAGGTTACCGTTTTATGATGTAACCAGCGTGCAGCAAGAGAATCCATATCGTGCCGACCCGATACGCTATTCAAAGCGTAAGATTCCAGCATGGTATCAAAAGCTATGCCCTGCAATTCGATTCCGTGCTGCTTCAGCACGCCACGGTCATACTTGAGATTTTGTCCTACTTTGCGTCGTTCGGGATTCTCAAGTAAAGGTTTGAGTTGGGCCAGTACCGCTGTCTGGTCGAGCTGGGATGGAGCATCCAAATAATCATGACCAACCGGTAAATAGGCCGCCTCGCCAGGTGCAACAGCGAAAGAAAAGCCAACGATATTTGCGCTGAGGGTATCGAGCGAATCGGTTTCCAGATCAAATGCGAATAAAGAACACGATTGGAGTTTTTCTAACCAGGCAGCAAACAGCGTCTCATCAAGGATAGTCACATAGCCTTCACGACTCAGCTGAGACTCTATTGATTCTGGTTCTGCCACTGGTTCTGCCGCTATTGCTTTAGTTGCACTACTCTTACGGGGTTGCATCCAGCTATTCTCTTCCAAATCAGCTAGCCAGCGCTTAAATTCGTAGCGCTGGAATAGTACCTGCAACGCCTCACTATCAGGTGTCTGAACATTCAGTTGCTGATACCCGAGTGGCAATTCAACATCGGTTTTAATGGTAGCCAGCTGGTAAGAGAGCAAAGCAAGCGCTTTGTTAGCCTCCAACTTCGCTGCCATGGTTTTTGCCCCACGGAATGATAAATCAGCGACTTTTTCCAGATTATCGTAAATCGTTGTCAACCCACCCATACCTTGCAGTAAGGCTTGTGCCGTTTTTTCACCAACGCCAGGAACACCCGGTATATTGTCAGAGGAGTCCCCCATCAGGGCCAGATAATCAATGATCAGTTCTGGCGGAATACCATATTTTTCGACCACCTCATCCGGCCCAAGGATGGTATTATTCATGGTGTTGACGAGCGTCACATGAGTAGTCACTAGCTGAGCCATATCTTTATCACCGGTACTGATCAACACTGATTCACCGGCATTTCCAGCCGCTTTCGCCAGCGTACCGATCACATCATCTGCCTCTACGCCAGAAACGGACAATAACGGTAATCCCATGGCTTTTACCATGGCATGTAACGGCTCTATTTGCGCCCGCAAGTCATCAGGCATTGGCGGGCGATGCGATTTGTAATCTTCAAACAGTTCATCACGAAAAGTTTTGCCCTTTGCATCGAAAACCACGGCAACATGACTGGGTTGATATTGTAACAACAAACTTCTCAACATATTGAGTACGCCGTACATCGCACCCGTAGGTTCACCATCACTATTTGTTAAGGGTGGAAAGGCATGATACGCGCGATAAAGATAAGAAGAACCATCTACCAGGATAAGCGGGTTTTCTGCAATTTTAGCCATAAGATCAGATTTCTGTTGAAATGTTATGAGTACAAGCATGCCACAGACATGCACCAAACACGAAAAAAGTCATCTTCACACTGATGATTTTATAAGTTGAGATGATTTTTTCGCGTCAGACAATGAGTTAAGTCGGCACGATAATGAGCAGACATCAGATATGTATCAGCGACGATAAATTCTGTGGATAAGTTTGTGTATAAATTTAGAAAGAAAAGTTCATTTGTTATAAAATTAGTGACTTACATCATAATAACTAATCATATCAATAAGATAAATAACACCCATCAGGCAACTCATTGAATATGAATGAAATTTTATTGTGCATAACAATTGAAACAATCACCTACCACAACCTGTAGTAAAAGCGCAATTTGTACTGAAAAAAACGCCAGAGAGAGCCTCTGGCGCAATAAAGTGAGGCTTTTATTTCAGCTTGAGAAGATAATTCACTACCTGGGAGTATTGCTGTACATACACTTCCTGTGAGCTGGTATCCAGACCACCGTTATTGACCATGTATTTCCCATTCACATACATCGCAGGTACTCCCCGGAGAGCCACACTTTCAGCCGCTTTTTCCTGCTGAAGCACCAGTGATTTCACCACGAAACTGTTCCATGCCGCATCGTAATTTTCAGCGGTTATCCCGGCAGCCTTAATAAAAGTCTCCTTCAGGCTGGCAGGATCGGTGATTGTCTGCGTTTTCTGTACGCCTTCGAAAATAGGCAGAATAACTTTATCCTCGACACCCAGAGCCATCGCCACAGCCCACGCCTGAGTTAACGCTTTACCCATCTCCCCGCCCATAAACTCAACATGATATTTGACCATTTTGGTTTCAGCCGGAAGATTCTTTTTCACCCCATCACTCACGTGCCATACATCTTCGAACTGGTAGCAGTGTGGGCAGTAAAATGAAAAGAACTCCATAACTGCGGGTTCAGCAGGTGCGGCTTTTTTCAATTCAACATACCGCTTTCCTTCAGAAAACTGGGCAGCAGATGCACCGAAAGCCATTACCAAACCGATTAGAGCGAAAAACACATTTTTCATAACCTAAACTCTCTCCTGAGGACAAAAAACGTAATAAGGATTATAGACCGTGAAATGTATTCATCAGCTGCACAGGGGGCCTTTGCAGCACAGCTACTTGCTCGCGGAAAATTGCTGTTTGTCTGAGCCAGAAATCCTCGTCGTTCATCCACGGGAAACTGGCTGGAAAAGCAGGGTCATCCCAACGACGTTCTACCCAGGCAAGATAATAGACCATCCTCATTGCACGCAAAGGCTCTGTCAAAGAAAGCTCCTGTGAATCAAATTCACTGAATTCATTATAAGCCTCCAGCAGAATATCCCACTGAATGCGTTGTTCCCTGAGATCGCCATTTACCAACATCCATAAGTCCTGAACCGCCGGACCATTACGTGCATCATCGAGATCAACAAAAACCGGCCCCTCTCTCCAGAGTATGTTGCCTGGGTGACAGTCACCGTGTAAGCGCAGTGAACGCCACTGAGTATGCCAGTAATTCTGTAAAGTTGTGCCAATAGAACTTACAGCAGACAAAAGTCCCTCTTTAAGTTTCACAGGGATCAGATCGCTTTGTTCAAGTATCTCGTATGGCTGGTAGATATATTCATCCAGACCAATCGTCGGGCGCGAGATAAAATTCTGTTCACGCCCTATCTGATGTATTCGTCCGAGCAAACGCCCCACTGACTCGAGTTGTTCCTCGTTGTCGGTCTCATACTGTCTTCCTCCCATGCTGGGAAACAACGCATATCGATAGCCTTGATAATGATGTAAGGTACGACCCTGCAATATTAATGGGGCAACAACAGGAATATCATTTTCAGCCAGCACCGCACTGAAACGATGCTCTTCAAGAATCTGTTCATCTGTCCAGCGCTCAGGACGATAGAACTTAGCCACATAACGCTGTTTATCTTCGTCAGAAAATTGATACACACGATTCTCATAGCTGTTGAGCGGCATCAACCCTGATTCAACCCGAACGTTGGTCTGCCATAGCGCATCAAGAATAGTTTCTGGATCAAGATGACGAAAATTAAAAGCTGGTTCACTCATCCGTTGTACTCACAAGTCATCGCATCACACCAATACTAAGAATAACATCAAATGAATAGAGCAACGGATGAGAAAATCGTTAATCTTTGATAATGCCGCGGGCACGCAATAGTGCGGTTTTGAAATCCTCTTCATAATCTTTTTTCAGACCGGGTATCTCAGCATGCTGGTCTGTATTACGCATCTTAAGGTGATAAATCAGCACATCATCGGTCAATTCTTCCAGCGGTTGAGTGAAACCAGCCTCATCTGCAAGTTTGCGTAAAAAAGTCACCAGATTAAGGTCAGGATCCTCCTGCCAGGCCGGTTGTAATAGAGTGATAAGTTCATTCAGGCGATGACTTTTCATGGTCTGTTTTTTCCTTAAATAGAAGAATTCTGTTACGTTAGCAGGGTTATTATGACAATAAAAGAGGCTGTTCAACACCCATGACTATCACATCTCTCGCTGCAGTTGGCGGTGCTATTCTGGCTGGAGGTCAGGGGAGCAGAATGGGAGGGGAGGATAAAGGACTACTGTTGTACCATGGTCTGCCTCTTTATCAGCACGTGCTTCAATGCCTGAAACCACAAGTAGCTGATATCTGCATTAATGCGAATCGTAATCTGCCGCTCTATCGACAAAGTGGCTTACGAGTGATCCCAGATCAGTCGGCCGACTTCCTCGGGCCACTTGCTGGTATGTTGGCCATATTGCAGCAAGACGCTTATGAATGGACCGTTTTTGCTCCGTGTGATATGCCTCACCTGCCAGTGAATTATGCTATGCATCTGTGGAGCAACAGAGAAAATATGCCCGTTGTATGGGCCCGGACAGAAACACAGGATCACCCCACCATTGCTCTGGTGCACTCCTCTGTCAAAAAAGAATTAGTTGATTATCTTGATGCCGGAGAAAGGAAAATAAAAAAATTTTTTCAACAGATTGGAGGAAAAGCCGTGCGCTTCGAGAAACAGGAACACGCATTCATCAACATAAATACGCCAGAAGGACTTGTCAGATGATAACCAGCACCATGTTACCCCTCCTGGCGATATCCGCACCCAGTGGTACAGGTAAAACTACACTACTGAAAAACGTCATTCCGCTTTTACAACAGCATGGCATACGCTGTGGGCTGATAAAACACACTCATCATCATGTGAAACTCGATAAACCGGGGAAAGACAGTGACATCTTACAAAAAGCGGGCGCCTGCGAGGTCATGCTGGCTAATGAAAAAAGATGGGCATTAATGACTGAGCTTGAAGAGGAAAATCAATGGAATGTTTATGACTTTGCACAGCATATGGACACCAGTCGTATTGACCTGATATTGGTTGAAGGGTTCAAGAATGAAAATGTACCTAAAATCCTCTTATACCGTGAGGATAATGCGCACACCCCACCCGATGAAGCAGACAACAATATAATTGCCATTGCCTGTGACAAGCCTTACAACAGCCACCTGCCGATTCTGGATATTAATGATCACCGTGCAGTAAGTGATTTTATCGCTGCCTGGTACCATCAACAGCCATAATTACCTTCAATTTTATAAAAACCACATAAAAAAAAGCCCTGCACGATGTGCAGGGCTTTTCTGTTTGATGCCTGGCAGTTCCCTACTCTCGCATGGGGAGACCCCACACTACCATCAGCGCTACGGCGTTTCACTTCTGAGTTCGGCATGGGGTCAGGTGGGACCACCGCGCTACTGCCGCCAGGCAAATTCTTGGTGCCAGAAACAAATCTTTTGCACTGCTGCTGCGTTGGCTGCTATCGCGATGTTCAGTCACATACCAGCGTATGCTCCTTCTCATCGTCTCGGTTGCCGCCTTGCTTCAGCACAAAATCTTTCGTTTCCGCTAAATTTTTCTAATCCGCTAAATTTTTCTAAAATCCGGTGAATCAAGCTGAAAATTCTGTCTCTCTAAACGCCTCTGGCGTTGTAAGGTTAAGCCTCTCGGGTCATTAGTACCGGTTAGCTTCAACGCATCGCTGCGCTTACACACCCGGCCTATCAACGTCGTCGTCTTCAACGTCCCTTCAGGAAACTTAAAGTCTCAGGGAGAACTCATCTCGAGGCAAGTTTCGCGCTTAGATGCTTTCAGCGCTTATCTTTTCCGCACTTAGCTACCGGGCAATGCAATTGGCATCACAACCCGTACACCAGTGGTGCGTTCACTCCGGTCCTCTCGTACTAGGAGCAACCCCTCTCAGTTCTCCAGCGCCCACGGCAGATAGGGACCGAACTGTCTCACGACGTTCTAAACCCAGCTCGCGTACCACTTTAAACGGCGAACAGCCGTACCCTTGGGACCTACTTCAGCCCCAGGATGTGATGAGCCGACATCGAGGTGCCAAACACCGCCGTCGATATGAACTCTTGGGCGGTATCAGCCTGTTATCCCCGGAGTACCTTTTATCCGTTGAGCGATGGCCCTTCCATTCAGAACCACCGGATCACTATGACCTGCTTTCGCACCTGCTCGAGCCGTCACTCTCGCAGTCAAGCTGGCTTATGCCATTGCACTAACCTCCTGATGTCCGACCAGGATTAGCCAACCTTCGTGCTCCTCCGTTACTCTTTGGGAGGAGACCGCCCCAGTCAAACTACCCACCAGACACTGTCCCCACGCCGGATTACGGCGCCAGGTTAGAACATCAAACATTAAAGGGTGGTATTTCAAGGTCGGCTCCATGCAGACTGGCGTCCGCACTTCAGTGCCTCCCACCTATCCTACACATCAAGGTTCAATGTTCAGTGTCAAGCTGTAGTAAAGGTTCACGGGGTCTTTCCGTCTTGCCGCGGGTACACTGCATCTTCACAGCGAGTTCAATTTCACTGAGTCTCGGGTGGAGACAGCCTGGCCATCATTACGCCATTCGTGCAGGTCGGAACTTACCCGACAAGGAATTTCGCTACCTTAGGACCGTTATAGTTACGGCCGCCGTTTACCGGGGCTTCGATCAAGAGCTTCTCCTTACGGATAACCCCATCAATTAACCTTCCGGCACCGGGCAGGCGTCACACCGTATACGTCCACTTTCGTGTTTGCACAGTGCTGTGTTTTTAATAAACAGTTGCAGCCAGCTGGTATCTTCGACTGGCTTCGGCTCGGGGAGCAAGTCCCTCCACCTACGCACCAGCGTGCCTTCTCCCGAAGTTACGGCACCATTTTGCCTAGTTCCTTCACCCGAGTTCTCTCAAGCGCCTTGGTATTCTCTACCTGACCACCTGTGTCGGTTTGGGGTACGATTTATCGTTACCTGATGCTTAGAGGCTTTTCCTGGAAGCAGGGCATTTGTTACTTCAGTACCGTAGTACCTCGTCATCACGCCTCAGCCTTAGTGCTCCGGATTTACCTGGAACACCAGCCTACACGCTTAAACCGGGACAACCGTCGCCCGGATAACATAGCCTTCTCCGTCCCCCCTTCGCAGTAACAACAAGTACGGGAATATTAACCCGTTTCCCATCGACTACGCCTTTCGGCCTCGCCTTAGGGGTCGACTCACCCTGCCCCGATTAACGTTGGACAGGAACCCTTGGTCTTCCGGCGAGCGGGCTTTTCACCCGCTTTATCGTTACTTATGTCAGCATTCGCACTTCTGATACCTCCAGCAAACCTCACAGTTCACCTTCAACGGCTTACAGAACGCTCCCCTACCCAACAACACATAGTGTCGCTGCCGCAGCTTCGGTGCATGGTTTAGCCCCGTTACATCTTCCGCGCAGGCCGACTCGACCAGTGAGCTATTACGCTTTCTTTAAATGATGGCTGCTTCTAAGCCAACATCCTGGCTGTCTGGGCCTTCCCACATCGTTTCCCACTTAACCATGACTTTGGGACCTTAGCTGGCGGTCTGGGTTGTTTCCCTCTTCACGACGGACGTTAGCACCCGCCGTGTGTCTCCCGTGATAACATTCTTCGGTATTCGTAGTTTGCATCGGGTTGGTAAGCCGGGATGGCCCCCTAGCCGAAACAGTGCTCTACCCCCGAAGATGAGTTCACGAGGCGCTACCTAAATAGCTTTCGGGGAGAACCAGCTATCTCCCGGTTTGATTGGCCTTTCACCCCCAGCCACAAGTCATCCGCTAATTTTTCAACATTAGTCGGTTCGGTCCTCCAGTTAGTGTTACCCAACCTTCAACCTGCCCATGGCTAGATCACCGGGTTTCGGGTCTATACCCTGCAACTTAACGCCCAGTTAAGACTCGGTTTCCCTGCGGCTCCCCTATACGGTTAACCTTGCTACAGAATATAAGTCGCTGACCCATTATACAAAAGGTACGCAGTCACCCAACTAGTAGGCTCCCACTGCTTGTACGTACACGGTTTCAGGTTCTGTTTCACTCCCCTCGCCGGGGTTCTTTTCGCCTTTCCCTCACGGTACTGGTTCACTATCGGTCAGTCAGGAGTATTTAGCCTTGGAGGATGGTCCCCCCATATTCAGACAGGATAACACGTGTCCCGCCCTACTCTTCGAACTCACAACAACTGTGCTTTTGTGTACGGGAGTTTCACCCTGTATCCTGCGACTTTCCAGACGCTTCCACTAACACAGCTGATGATGATGGTTCCGGGCTCTTCCCCTTTCGCTCGCCGCTACTCAGGGAATCTCGGTTGATTTCTTTTCCTCGGGGTACTTAGATGTTTCAGTTCCCCCGGTTCGCCTCATGCCACTATGTATTCATGACATGATAGTGCAACGGATTGCACTGGGTTTCCCCATTCGGGTATCGTCGGCTGTTGCGGTTCATATCACCTTACCGACGCTTATCGCAGATTAGCACGCCCTTCATCGCCTCTGACTGCCAGGGCATCCACCGTGTACGCTTAGTCACTTAACCTCACAACCCACAGGCGTTTAACACGCTTGCAGACTGCAAACATTTGAGAGACTCGAACATATCATTACTTCATTCTTATTACGGAGAATGAGAACAATATGTCGTTTCAAATTTTCAGCTTGTTCCGGATTGTTAAAGAGCAAATATCTCAAACACCACTTACCCGCAGGTAAATGCAGTTTTGAGATATTGTGGAGACATCTTTCACCTGTCACCAGGCAGGTGGCGTCCCCTAGGGGATTCGAACCCCTGTTACCGCCGTGAAAGGGCGGTGTCCTAGGCCTCTAGACGAAGGGGACATAAAATTTGTTCAGCGAATCACTGATTTGCTGATTTTATGTAAGGGCGAGATTTTATTAATAAAATCGAGCGACAATGTCATTTGTCGCCGGCCCCCCACATCGCAGCCGTCCTGCTCATTACTTTCTATCAGACAATCTGTGTGAGCACTTCACAAAACCGTATCTTCAGGTAAGGAGGTGATCCAACCGCAGGTTCCCCTACGGTTACCTTGTTACGACTTCACCCCAGTCATGAATCACAAAGTGGTAAGCGCCCTCCCGAAGGTTAAGCTACCTACTTCTTTTGCAACCCACTCCCATGGTGTGACGGGCGGTGTGTACAAGGCCCGGGAACGTATTCACCGTGGCATTCTGATCCACGATTACTAGCGATTCCGACTTCACGGAGTCGAGTTGCAGACTCCGATCCGGACTACGACGCACTTTATGAGGTCCGCTTGCTCTCGCGAGGTCGCTTCTCTTTGTATGCGCCATTGTAGCACGTGTGTAGCCCTGGCCGTAAGGGCCATGATGACTTGACGTCATCCCCACCTTCCTCCGGTTTATCACCGGCAGTCTCCTTTGAGTTCCCGACCGAATCGCTGGCAACAAAGGATAAGGGTTGCGCTCGTTGCGGGACTTAACCCAACATTTCACAACACGAGCTGACGACAGCCATGCAGCACCTGTCTCACAGTTCCCGAAGGCACGTTCGCATCTCTGCAAACTTCTGTGGATGTCAAGGCCAGGTAAGGTTCTTCGCGTTGCATCGAATTAAACCACATGCTCCACCGCTTGTGCGGGCCCCCGTCAATTCATTTGAGTTTTAACCTTGCGGCCGTATTCCCCAGGCGGTCGACTTAACGCGTTAGCTCCGGAAGCCACTCCTCAAGGGAACAACCTCCAAGTCGACATCGTTTACAGCGTGGACTACCAGGGTATCTAATCCTGTTTGCTCCCCACGCTTTCGCACCTGAGCGTCAGTCTTCGTCCAGGGGGCCGCCTTCGCCACCGGTATTCCTCCAGATCTCTACGCATTTCACCGCTACACCTGGAATTCTACCCCCTCTACGAGACTCAAGCCTGCCAGTTTCAAATGCAGTTCCCAGGTTAAGCCCGGGGATTTCACATCTGACTTAACAGACCGCCTGCGTGCGCTTTACGCCCAGTAATTCCGATTAACGCTTGCACCCTCCGTATTACCGCGGCTGCTGGCACGGAGTTAGCCGGTGCTTCTTCTGCGGGTAACGTCAATGAATAAGGTTATTAACCTCACTCCCTTCCTCCCCGCTGAAAGTACTTTACAACCCGAAGGCCTTCTTCATACACGCGGCATGGCTGCATCAGGCTTGCGCCCATTGTGCAATATTCCCCACTGCTGCCTCCCGTAGGAGTCTGGACCGTGTCTCAGTTCCAGTGTGGCTGGTCATCCTCTCAGACCAGCTAGGGATCGTCGCCTAGGTGAGCCTTTACCCCACCTACTAGCTAATCCCATCTGGGCACATCCGATGGTGTGAGGCCCGAAGGTCCCCCACTTTAGTCCGAAGACGTTATGCGGTATTAGCCACCGTTTCCAGTAGTTATCCCCCTCCATCGGGCAGTTTCCCAGACATTACTCACCCGTCCGCCACTCGTCACCCAAGAGCAAGCTCTCTGTGCTACCGTTCGACTTGCATGTGTTAGGCCTGCCGCCAGCGTTCAATCTGAGCCATGATCAAACTCTTCAATTAAAAGCTTGATTTGCTTACACTCGGTAAGCAATGCTCGAGAAAAACGTCGTAATGAATTTATTACGTGTTCACTCAAGACTTGATATTTTTTGCATCCGGAGATGCTGATATCAATCCTGTGAGTGCCCACACAGATTGTCTGATAAATTGTTAAAGAGCAGTGCCACAGCGTGTGTGGCGCGGGGTGCAGATACTACGCTTTCCCGCTTCAGAGTCAAGTGATTTATCACTCTGCCTCTCACTTACCGTCAGCTTCTCAGCCTTGTTCCCGGTCAGTGGAGGCGCATTATAGGGAGCTCACCGAGGAAGGCAAGTGCTATTTGAAAATAAATTGTTAAGTGTTTTTTTTCTACAGAAGTGACAATTAATCACCAATATCTCGCTTTATTCCTCTTTTTTGTCTAAAAAAGAGACATCATTGCCACATACAAGAGTGGACCATCATTAACATGCTGAGATGTAAAAGAAGATAAAAGCCTCATAAAAATGACGTAGACTTACGTTCACTCTCTTTGCTCTCACCTGTCAGGCTGTTTTGTTTCATTATTGTAAGGGTGATTCTGAAACATCAACAACGTAAAGGATGCACAATGATAAAATCCGCGCGCAGCATGGCCGGACTTCCGTGGATTGCGGCAATGGCCTTTTTCATGCAAGCACTCGACGCCACCATCCTCAATACCGCTCTGCCGGCCATTGCTCACAGTCTCGGCCGCTCCCCTCTGGCCATGCAATCCGCTGTTATCAGCTATACGCTGACCGTAGCCATGTTGATTCCGGTCAGTGGCTGGCTGGCGGATCGTTTTGGTACCCGGCGAATTTTTATTCTGGCTGTATCACTCTTTACTCTGGGCTCTCTTGCCTGTGCCCTCTCACAATCACTGATGATGCTGGTCGCCTTCAGAATTGTGCAGGGCATTGGTGGCGCAATGATGATGCCTGTTGCCCGCCTGGCACTGCTGCGCGCTTATCCCCGTAGTGAACTCCTGCCTGTGCTAAATTTTGTCACGATGCCCGGGCTAATTGGACCAGTACTCGGCCCAGTATTGGGTGGCGTCCTGGTCACTTATGCCACATGGCACTGGATTTTTCTGATCAATATTCCGGTGGGTATTCTTGGCATTATCTTTGCCCGCAAATACATGCCCGACTTTACGACACCGAAGCGCCGTTTTGATTTGATGGGATTTTTACTCTTCGGCCTCGGGCTGGTAATGCTTTCCAGCGGAATAGAGTTACTGGGAGAAAAAATTGTCACGACAGGCATTGCCACACTGGTAACAGTGGCTGGCATCTCCCTGTTGCTACTCTATATATTGCATGCCCGTTACTCTCAGACACCATTAATCCCACTGCCGATGTTTAAAACACGCACTTTTTCTGTTGGTATTGCAGGCAATATTGCTTCGCGTCTCGGGACAGGATGCATTCCTTTCCTGATGCCATTGATGTTGCAAGTGGGATTTGGTTATCCTGCATTGCTGGCAGGGTGCATGATGATGCCGACAGCAATGGGTTCGGTACTGGCAAAATCGACCGTGACACAAATTCTGCGCTGGTTTGGTTACCGTAAAACACTGGTGTGGATCAGTGTGATAATCGGTCTGCTGGTTGCCTCTTTTTCACTCCAGACGCCATCGATGAGCATGGCACTGTTACTCATTCCTCTATTTATTCTCGGAATGGCCATGTCCACTCAGTTTACTGCGATGAATACCATTACCCTTGCCGATTTGACTGATACCAATGCCAGTAATGGCAACAGTATGCTGGCTGTCACTCAGCAATTAGCCATTAGTTTTGGTGTGGCAGTCAGTGCAGCTGTGTTACGTTTTTATGAAAGTGTTGAGAGTTCTACTATTGCGCAGTTCCATGCCACCTTTCTGACGATGGGAGCCGTAACCGTGATTTCAGGGCTGGTCTTTTTGTTATTGAAATCAAGCGATGGTAAAAATCTGATTGGCAAAAAGAGTGAGGAAAAGGCAGAGCATTCCCAGTCACACTGAGTTCCCTTTAGCAAGAAAAAGCGCCACCAATGGTGGCGCATGCCATGCTCTTCTTTGCTTTTTTTCAGCCAGTATCAGCTTACTGACTTGTGAGCACTCTATCAGTGATATAGTTCAGGATAAAGTCACTTTACGTAAGCTGTTCGCGTAATACTTTGCTGATCAACCTGTTTTCAGAGCATTCCACCTGGTCAGACCCTGTGGTACAGGTATTTTTCAGATTTTTCTTCTCTGGTTTTAATTAAACACCATTCCACCATCGATCAACAAAGATTGACCTGTCATATAATCAGAATCTGGTCCTGCGAGGAAAGAGACGCACGCCGCAACATCTTCTGGTTCAGAAAGACGCCCAAGAGTAATACGTTTGGCGAATTCAGCAGTACCGTATCCGGCAGGTTTACCTGCGGCAGTGGATATTTGTCGATCAATTTCCTCCCACATCGGTGTTTTTACAATACCCGGGCAATATGCATTCACCGTAATACCTTGTGCTGCCAGATCGCGCGCTGCGGTTTGTGTTAATCCACGTACCGCAAATTTGCTGGAACTGTATACCGCAAGTTCCGGATTACCAACATGACCTGCCTGAGAACAGGCATTAATAATCTTACCGCCATGTCCCTGCGCTTTAAAAGCACTGGCTGCAGCCTGGATTCCCCAGATAACACCTTTGACATTAATGTTATAAACCCGATCCACAATCTCTTCCGTAATGGTGTCAATCGGTGTACTGGGTGCGATCCCGGCATTATTGACAATGACATTGAAATCACCCAGCTCACGACGTGTTTGCTCTACCGCTGCAAACACAGCATCACGTTGAGAGACATCCACGGATATTGTCAACGCTTTGCCCCCTGACGCAATGATCTCCTTTGCTACCTGTTGCGCTGTTTCACTGTTGTAATCCGCTACTGCGACGGCAAAACCATCTTTTGCGAGACGTAAAGCTATCGCTCTGCCTATCCCCTGACCACTTCCGGTAACTAACGCTACTTTTGTACTCATGATCGACTCCTTAGTTTAAGATTTACAAAATCTGACTCAGGTGCAATTGCCCCATCAACATCGGGTTGTCACTGTAATCGACAGGGATAGCAATGACAGCTGGTCCTGCTACGTCCATGGCTTTGCGTAATGTCGCTTCCAGCTCTGTGGCACAGGTGACTGCAAATCCTGCGGCACCAAATGCTTCTGCATACGCTTTGAAATCTACCGGACCAAATTTAATACCAGAAACTCGCTGATATTTTTTCTCCTCCTGCATCGCCACCATATTGTATTCACCATCTACCCAGATGATATGCAGTATGTTTGCTTTCAACCTTACCGCCGTCTCCAGCTCCATGCTGGATTGAAGAAAACCTCCGTCTCCCGATACCGATACCACTTTGCGTCTCGGGTCTACCAGCCATGCGCCAATGGCCCAGGGTAAAGCAACACCCATAGTTTGTTGGCCATTAGAGATCATGATTTGATGGGCGCGAAAACTGTAAAGATAACGAGCAATCCAGATATGAAAGCTGCCCATATCAACGGTAAGCGTGACATCACTGTTAATAATATCCTGCATGGCACGCACAATCCGCAGAGGGTGTAAGGCAAACTGTTCCAGTTTTCTGCCCTGTAAAGAAAGTAACGCTCTCTGTTGCTGACGGTCATCGAGAATAGCGGATGTTTGACGACTAAGAACTAACGGCCCACTTACTTTACCCACCAGCTTGTCGACCGTTGCCGCTATATCACCGACAAGTTCAATATCAGGGAGATAACTGTTATCTACATCTGCAGGCAATACATCAATATGAACCAGTTTTCCCGTACCGCTATTCCACATGGCGGGTTCATATTCCACCGGGCTGTAGCCGATGGTGATAATCAGATCAGCCTGACGTAATAGCTGATCGCCTGCCTGATTATTAAACAAACCTACCCGACCCGCAAAGCGTGAAAAATGCTGTTCACGCACTGCACCAGCCGCCTGATAAGTACTGGTAACAGGGAGATGAGTCGCATTCAGCAGACGGTCTATCGCCGCACTGTTCTCTGGCTGGCTGGCCATCAAACCAAGCAGCAACACCGGGTTTTTAGCCCCGGAAAGTGCATCAGCTACTGCAGAAATATCTGCTTCAGGGGCCGCAGCTTGTACTATTTTTCTTTTTTCGACCAATACACGCCCGTTAACAGGCTGATCGACAATATCCTGCGGCAGACTGACGAAGGCGCCTCCGCCACGCCCCTGCTCTGCACGACGAAAAGCATTAGCAAGAACCTCTGACAGCGCACCAGGAGCTGTCACTTCCACCGCATATTTCGTCACCGGACGAAACATCGCAACAGTATCCATACTCTGATGAACCTGTTTCGCACTGTCGGCCCGTTTTACTGCTCCCCCAAGGGCAACTACGGGGTCTCCCTCACTGGTTGCGGTTGCCATCCCGGTGATAAGATTCGAGCAACCTGGCCCGGATGTGACCAACGCGACGCCAGCTTTAGCCGTTAACCGCCCGACAGCTGCAGCCATAAATGCAGCATTTGCTTCATGGCGTACCGGAATTGTCTGGATGGTGGAGTCGAGTAATGAGTCAAAAACCTTGTCAATTTTTGCACCAGGTATACCAAAAACATAGCTCACCCCCTGCGCTTCCAATTGAGCAACCACTAAATCAGCCCCATGTAACCAGCTTGATTGCTCCGTGGTTTTTTTCATTTTGAGATCCTCTGATTAACCCTCGACTGAGCGGATTGCTGAGTCGAGTCCTTGTGGTTGTAAATTTGTAGTAAGGAAATCGCTGTCCCCAGGAAAATCAATCACCAGCCGGCTGATTTCACCAAAAGTCAGCACACCTTCTTCCAACTGATAATCCAGTAAATGTCCGCCTCCCTGCCGATCATCGGTAATAAAATGCTCATGGTATCCGGCTACGTTAATGCCCTGCATAAATTGCGGGGTTCGGAAACCGATCAGGGTGCCCTGCCGATGCGTAAAATGAAAAACAGGTTGCTGACCAAGAACTTCGGGCATGGAGCGGTATGGCCGCTGTTGACAGGGAACTGTGCGTATCTGTGCTGAAGAGAACATACCTTCAATACGTAACGCACAAAATTGGTTATCAGATGTCACCTGACTATCAATAACCTCATGAACAGACTGGCGTGAAACCGGTGCAGAAAAGCGGTGCTGATACTGCGGCTGGAAAAATGTCATGACGGCAAAAGGTGTTTTTTGTTGCAGCTCCGCTTCACGAGCACTGCCATCAGAACGTAGCTGATAAACTTCACTGTCAAAGGCAATTAACTCACCGTCTAAGCGGTTAAACGTGCCAAGACCAAAATCTCCTTTTTCCAGCAACTCCGCGACGGTGATATTCCCTTCATAAACACCACTCAACAGTGCACTCATCAAAGATGTCTGATAGATAACACTTTCTGGTCTTTCCTTTTGAAGAGCACCTATGGTAGAAAATAATTCTTTTTCACATAAACAATGATTTACAGAATTACTCATCATTTTCACCGCAATATGAATGTTAGAAAGGTTGATTGAATGTTGACTCTGTTTGCTTCTAAAGACCAATATAGAGAACCTCTCTCTTTAAGACGTTTTTGATATGGAACTTCGTCACCTGCGCTATTTTGTCGCCATGGCACAGACCGGCCACTTCACTCGTGCAGCGGAAATGTTAAATATTTCTCAGCCACCACTGAGTCAGCAGATCCAGCGCCTGGAACGCGAGATAGGGACTCCGTTACTGAAAAGGCTGACGCGAGGCGTGGAGCTGACGGTGGCAGGTGAAGCGTTTTACCTGGATGCCTGCCAGATACTGGAGCTGACGGATAATGCTCTGGAAAAAACTAAAGGAATTGCACGAGGGATCAGTGGTCAGCTTTCGCTGGGATTTGCCAGTTCGGTGACGTTTCATCGTGACGTGTTTCATTTGCTGCGTAATTTTCAGGATAAATACCCGGAAATGGTACTTCTTACGCGCGAAGCCAGTATGGAGGCATTGATTCACGATCTGCAGGATGGATTGCTGGATGTGGCGTTTGTCCGGCTGCCTTGTGAAAGCAGTCGTGTTTTTGATGTAAAAGTGGTAGCCAGTGAAAAAATGTGCGTTGCTCTGCCAGCTACACACCCGCTTAGTTGTCAGGCTTCGTTATCACTTTCTCAACTGAAAAACGAACCACTCATTCTGTTTCCTGGTGAAGTTGCCCCCAGTTTATATGAACTGATAGTCAGTGCATGCTTACGTGCCGGTCTGCAGCCGGATAAAGGACAACAGGCACCACAGATCGCCTCAGCGCTGAGCATGGTTGCCGCCGGATTCGGTTTTACCATTGTTCCGGAGTCACTGCGTTGTATCAGTCACCCGAATGTCACTTTCCACCCTATTAGTGATATCACCCTTTGCACCGATATTGCCGTGGCATGGCGACGGCTTGATCGCTCACCGGCGGTCATGCATCTGGTCGCCATGCTGGAAAAATCTGCTGATTAAAATTAGTTACTGATTTTGCGGATCTGTTTTACATCCAGTTCAATGGCATTGAAGTGTTTATCTAATTTCCCTTGTAATTCAACTTTATCCGCAGGGGTAATCGTCTGTCCCTCCCAGCGTTTGTGATCAATCTCAACACGTAAAGAGCCTGTTGCATCGCGGAAGATATAGTCATCATCACCGATGCGCTTTTCTATCGTGCCATGCAGAGTTATCCAGCTATTATCAGCCATATCCTGCGCCTGCTTAACGGTAGTCACTGCGCTTTGTGTCGCAACGAACCCGCCTTGCTGCGTTGTGGTGGCATGAGGATCAACAAACCCTCCGGTCTGCGCAGCCAACAATGGCGTGGTAAACAGGGCCGTAATAGCGAGAATTGCAGCTGTCTTTTTCATAGGATTCACCTTTTATTACGCATAATGCAGTTAAATTACTTCATGGTTGCCATTAAAACAAAATTATTCTTAACAGGATCTTAAAGCCGTTCAATGAATGATATTTTTCTTAGTCAGATCGAATAAAGCAGCAACCTTCTGTAGTGAGTCTGCATGCAACGGAACCCGGAAATCTCTCCGATACCGATAGTGAGGGAAAACAATGCGTATTTTAGTAATTGAAGATGACCGCCTGATAGGCAACGGTATTCGGGCTGGGTTGATAAAATTGGGGTTTAGTGTCGACTGGTTCACCGATGGTAAATTGGGTAAAGCAGCACTGGAAAATGCCCCTTATGATGCCGTGGGGTTAGACCTCACCTTGCCTGGTATGGATGGTTTGCGAGTGCTCGAACAGTGGCGCAGGCAGGGGCGCGACGAACCTGTGTTAATCCTGACCGTAAGAGATGCCCTGGAGCAACGCGTTGAAGGCTTACAAAAAGGCGCTGACGATTACCTTTGTAAACCCTTTGCTCTCAGTGAAGTGGCCGCACGATTACAGGCACTTATCCGCCGCCGTCATGGACAATTAACACCAACACTGAGCCATGGCGGGGTGGTACTGGAAACCGGATCACACACCGTCATGCAGCACGGACAAACTCTGTCACTCACCTCGCGTGAGCTGGCTTTGCTGACTCTTTTTATGATGAGTCCAGGAAAAATACTGACCCGGACTCAGCTGGAAGAAAAGCTCTATAGCTGGGATGAAGAGGTATCAAGTAACGCTGTTGAGGTACATATTCACCACTTACGGAAAAAACTGGGCAGCACATTCATTCGCACCGTGCATGGCGTGGGCTATACCCTCGGAGAGGCCTCATGAATGGGTTGAGTTTACGTCTGCGACTGATGGTGGGTTTTTTAGTGCTGATGCTGATCTGCTGGGGATCAGCGAGTCTTGGCGCATGGTGGCAGACCCGTCAGGGGATTAATACCCTCTTCGATACCCAGCAGATGCTGTTTGCTAAACGACTGGCTCTGCTGAATCCCGACACCCTGAGTCAGACAGTCACTACGTTACCCGCCAGTAAGAAAATGCTTCGTCATCACCGGGGAGAATTAGATGATGATGCACTGGCCTTTGCCATTTTTACCCTCGATGGCAAAATGCTGATCAATGATGGTGATAATGGCAAATCCCTCTTATTCGAATATCAGCGGGATGGCTTTACCAATGCCAAAATAGATGATGATAATGACTTATGGCGTCTGGTGTGGCTTACCACGCCAGACCAACGTTACCGTATTGTTGTCGGACAGGAGTGGGATTATCGTGAGGACATGACCCGCGACATTATGCAAACTAATTTGTTGCCCTGGCTTATCGCTTTACCAGTAATGATTATTCTCCTTTTCTGGTTGGTAACTCATGAACTGGCCCCGCTCAGAAGAGTCACCCGTCAACTGGTAACACGTGCCCCTGACGATGCCTCACCGATACAGGATAAGCACGTTCCTCCTGAAGTTCGCCCTCTTCTTGATGGGTTGAATATGTTGTTCCGCAATGTCAGTGAGATGCTGATTCGGGAAAGACGGTTTACCTCCGATGCCGCGCATGAATTAAGAAGTCCGCTGGCGGCACTTAAAGTACAAAGTGAGGTTGCACAACTTGCCCATGATGATGATCAACTGCGACATCAGGCTCTGGGATATTTGAATGAAGGTATTGAGCGCGCCAGTCGCCTGGTCGATCAATTGCTGACGTTATCCCGTCTGGAAAATGGCGGTGAGATAAAACGCCATCGGGTAGAGATGCGCGAAATCCTGCAACAATCCATCATTGATCACTACCATGATGCCCAACAGGCGGGAATAGAAATGGCACTGGATGCGGATACTGTACCTGTCGTGTTGCAAGGGGATGCCTTGTTATTATCCCTCATGATGCGAAACCTGATAGATAATGCCATTCGTTATAGTTTACCCGCAGGACGCATTACCCTTACTCTGGCACCAGGAAAAATCACAGTAGAAGATCAGGGACCGGGGGTGAGCGCAGAAGCACTATCTCGTCTCGGTGAACGATTCTATCGCCCACCCGGTCAGCATAAGACCGGAAGCGGGCTGGGATTATCGATCGTAAACCAAATAGCGCGCTTTCATCAGATACAGGTTAGCTTTCGCAACCCACCAGCAGGTGGCTTTTGCGTCACGCTTACCTGGTGACAGATAACACCGGTAAAAACCGGTGTTATCATTTTAAATCTCAACCTGAGTACCCAGTTCAATCACCCGGTTAGGCGGGATTTCAAACTGGTCAGGAGCGCGTAACGCATTTTTCTGCAAAGTGAGGAAAAGTTTGCCGCGCAGATGCAGATACCATGGACGTTTGCCAATAATTAACGACTCGTGCGACATGAAGAATGATGTTTCCATCATCCGGCAATTGAGTCCCTCCAGTCCGCAACGATGAAAAATCTCTTCAACGTTAGGCGTTTCACACCAGCCATAACTGGCAACCACCCGCCAGAATGTCGGTGAGAGTTGTTCTATCGTGACAAGCCTAACATTGTGAACGTAGGGGGCATCTTCAGTACTTAACGTTAATGAAACCACACGTTCATGCAGCACTTTATTATGTTTAAGGTTATGTAGCAGGGCAAAAGGGATCACATTTAACGCTCTGGACATATACACAGCGGTGCCGGGCACTCGTACCGGTGGCGATTTTTCCAGCGAAGCTATCATCGCCTCCAGAGAGTTACCGTGCTCATGCATACGACGCAACAGACGGAAACGTTCACTTTTCCATGTTGTCATTACAATAAACATAATCATTGCCAGGCATAACGGTAATCAGCCGCCCGAAAAAACTTTGACCAAATTGGCAGCAAATAGCGAGAAGTCGATACATAACATGCCAGCCAGTAGCACCAGCACCAGCCAGGGATTTCAACCCCAGTTTTTTATCGCCACAACACTGCAGAGAATGGAGGTTAATACCATAGTGCCGGTCACTGCGATGCCGTAGGCTGCTGCCAGATTAGCCGAGTGTTTAAAGCCAAGAATAACCACCACCACGGAAAAAAACAGTAGCCAGTTTATCACCGGGATATAGATTTGCCCTGACTCCTCCTCAGAGGTATAGACAATACGCATCGGAGGAAGATATCCCAGACGAACAGCTTGCCGGGTGAGAGAAAACACTCCCGATATGACAGTCTGGGAAGCGATCACCGTCGCCAGGGTTGCCAGGATCAACAATGGGATGAGCGCCCAGTCGGGTGCCAGCAAAAAGAAGGGGTTTTTAATAGCATCAGGATTTTTCAGCAATAGTGCCCCCTGACCGAAGTAATTGAGCACCAGAGCCGGTAACACTGCCAGAAACCAGGCAATACGGATGGGTAATTTCCCAAAATGGCCCATATCGGCATATAAAGCCTCTACGCCGGTAATCGCCAGCACCACGGCACCGAGCGCGAAAAAAAGAGACGCTTTTATATTCAAAGAAAAAATGAACTGCCCAGTAGGGATTCAGTGCCTGTAAGACTTCGGGGTTAGCAAGAATACTTCTTATCCCTAACACCGCGAGTGTAAAAAACCATAACAGCATCACTGGAGCAAAAAGACAGGCCAACGATGCCTGTACCGTGTTTTTAGATCATAAATAGCAGCGTTAGCACACCAATAGCCAGCGGGACAATCCAGGAATCAAGCTGAGGCGCTGCAATTTCCAGCCATTCAATCGCTGAAAGTACCGATACCGCAGGGGTAATTACCACTTCGCCGTAAAAAAAACTCCCCCCGATTAGCCCCATAATAACCAGAATTGCGGTTGCCCTTGCGCCTGTGTTACGCCCTGCCAAAGACATCAACGTCAGTATGCCACCTTCTCCGGCATTATCTGCCCGCATGACATAACTGATATACTTCAGTGATACAACTACCACCAGTAGCCAAAAAATCAGTGACAGGAAGCCAAACACAGCATCACGTTCGACACCAAAACCAAATTGCCCGGACAGACACTCTCTGAGCGTATAGAGCGGACTGGTACCAATATCACCATACACGACACCAATCGCAGCCAGTGTCACGGCACCAAGGGATTGCTTTTTATCAGAACTCATAGACCCATCTTTTGTTAAAACCCGTTGACGCAAAATCGCGTATATCTTATCAGGCGGCAGAAAGATAAATAGTACTCTCAGATTGTGATAGAAACTCGTTCCTGATTACATTATGAAACAACTATAAAAAAAAGCGAAAGTTGCCGATAAGAAAAAAGCTGACACGTATCAACATGTTCCAGCATGATAACCAGTAGAGTCTACGCCGACCAGAATAGCTGTCTGATGAGAGAGTAAAAAGGATAAATGTTCAATGATGCCGCAGCCTGAGCAACTAGCAGAGAGAATCTCCAGCCTGAGCAACGCCCTGGAAAAAGGGTTATATGAACGCCACCATGCTATTCGACTTTGCCTGTTAGCCGCGCTGTGTGGTGAAAGCGTTTTTCTGCTTGGTCCGCCAGGAATAGCAAAAAGCCTTATTGCCCGGCGGCTGAAGTATGCATTCAAACATGCACGGGCCTTTGAATATCTGATGACCCGATTTTCAACGCCAGAAGAGGTATTTGGCCCGCTTTCCATTCAGGCACTGAAAGATGAAGGGCGCTATCAACGGCTGACTCACGGTTATTTACCCGATGCTGAAATCGTGTTTCTTGATGAGATTTGGAAGGCAGGGCCGGCTATTCTCAACACGCTGCTCACCGTCATTAACGAACGACGCTTTCGCAATGGTAATGGCGAAGAGAAGATCCCAATGCGGTTACTGGTAGCTGCCTCAAATGAGTTACCAGAAGCAGACAGTGGACTGGAAGCGTTGTACGACCGCATGTTAATTCGCTTATGGCTGGATAATGTGCATGAAAAAGATAACTTTCGCAGCATGCTTACCGATCCACCTGATGACAATGCTTCATTAATTCCTGCTGTGTTGCGCATCAGTGATGAAGAATATCTGAAATGGCAAAAAGGGATCGCTGAAGTGTCACTGCCTGATGACGTCTTCGAGCTGATTTTCCTGTTACGCCAGCAATTAGAAAAACAACCTGATTCTCCTTATGTTTCTGACCGGAGATGGAAAAAAGCTATTCATTTATTGCAGGCGTGTGCTTTCTACAGCGGCCGACAGGCTATTGCGCCTGTTGATCTTATTCTGCTTAAAGATTGTCTGTGGCATGACGTTGCCTCAATGGACTTACTGGACAGGGAGATTGAACAGCTGATCACCCAGCATGCCTGGCAGCAACAATCTCTGCAGTTCAAATTACAACAAATCGTGACACATCATCAGAGCATGGTGCAGGAAAATGGCCTTACTCAGGCCGTCAGAGTAGAAAAACATGGTGGGCGCTTCAGCAGAAAACATGCCTATGACCTGCCAGCGACACTTTCTGATGAGAGACTGACGCTGGTTCTACAAAAAAAATTAGTACTGCACGATATCACTGTATCTCATATCGACTTATCCAGGGATGCGCTGAATCATTGGTTATTGAAAGGCGGTGTTGTCCGCGGGAAATTAAACGGTGTTGGTTTTGAACAGCCGCTTGATTTGCACGTTGATGGGCAGGATTACTTAATGTTACGCGATATCAGTCTGCAACCTTCAAGACTGATGGTGCAAAACGAAAATGACGCATCCTCCCTGCCAGATGAGATAGCACAGGCCCTGGATGAGTTAGAAATAGAACTGAATAAACAACGCTCACGCTTTACACAATATCACCGCTGTCTGTTTATTGGTGATGAGTGGCTTGCACGTATCGAAGAGAGCCTGCAAAAAATTGCCGACAATATCCGGTCAGTGCGACAATAATGAACCTTGCTACCCTGACACTTTCACTGGCGATCAACGAAGACGATCTGATAGACACCTTCATCGTCACCATGCTTAACACACCTCAGTTAGTCTCGTATTTTGAGAAGTGTCCGCCAATGAAACAGGTCCTGTTACGTGAGGTTTCTCGCTGGAAAAATGACCTGCAGGAAGCAATGAAACAACAAACAGTGCCTGAGTCACTGGAAAATGAATTCCATTACTGGCAGGCGATACAGTCCACTGACGCTGTAAGCTTTTCTGATCAACTGCCTGAAATATTAAATTTTTTACAACAGGAAGATCGCGCTTTCTGCCATGAAGCCCAGCAATTAATAGCAGGGTCATCTCCGGCAACCCAGCTGTCAAAACCACAACAGGCACGCTTTATTTATCACTGGCGGCGCGCACTCTCTACACAGACACTGACGCTTAACTTACATCTTCTTGAGCAGGAAAAAGAACGGTTATTAGGTGAGCTCCAGCAAAGAATGACCCTTAGTCTGCAATTTTCCACGCTCATGCCCGAGCAAAACGAAATTACCGCCGGACATCTGTGGGATCTGACCAAAAGCAGCGTACTGCCAGAAGAGTGTCAACCGATTGAAGAGTATAGCCATTTCCTGGCAACACAACCGCTGTTACAGGAGATAGCGCAAAAAATAGGCCGAAGCCGTACTGCTAAACCACTCGCAAACCCTGATGCGCCGAAAGAGACTTACCGTGAATGGATTAAAACACGGGCCCCTTCACCGCAAGAGATCAACGGGCTCCATCAAAGTGACGATATTCTTCGTTTACTTCCACCTGAACTGGCAAATATAGGTTGCCAGGAACTGGAGATAGAATTTTATCGCCGTCTGGTGGAGAAGCGGCTATTTTGTTATGACCTTAACGGTGAAACCCTGCATCAACGGCTGGCGATACGCCCGGTAACTCATCAGCAAAGTGAGCAGTTACAGCCTTCAGGACCCATGGTAATTTGCGTTGATACATCAGGTTCGATGGGGGGATTTAATGAGCGTTGTGCGAAAGCATTTTGTCTCGCACTATTAAAAATTGCGCTGGAAAATAACCGACGCTGTTTCGTCATACTTTTTGCTCATCAGGTCATCAGCTACGAACTGACCGCAGAAACAGGTATCATACAAGCGATACGCTTTCTCAGTCAGCGTTTTCGTGGCGGAACTGACCTTGCAGGATGTCTGAAACAAGTTCTCTCTCTTCTTTCGCAAGCCGAGTGGGTAGATGCCGATGCTGTTATCATTTCTGATTTCATTGCCCAACGGCTACCTGCGTCATTGATTGATGAAATCGAACAGCATAAAACGCGGCGGCAACAGCGGTTTCATGCGGTAACGCTCTCAGCACATGGGAAACCCGGTATTCTGCGTATCTTCGATCATCTCTGGCATTTTGATACCAGTTTAAAAAATCGTCTCTTGCGTCACTGGCTGCCCTGAAAAGCATTTATCTATTCTGCTGCTATAGTCTTATAGTAAGCCCTCAATGACTCTCAGAGATATCACTCGTGGCTACACTTTCTCAGGTTGACAACGCTTTGCCCGCCGTGACGCGAACCTTACGTTTAAGCACAGGAAGCAGTGAAGAAAAACGCCAGGAGCTACTCGACTATTTTTCGCAAACCTGGTCACTGTATGAAAGTTTGTTTGATTGTCTGGCGGATGAACAGGCTTATTACACAAAAGCTAACCCGCTTCGTCACCCCCTGATCTTTTATTTTGGTCATACTGCCTCTTTCTATATCAATAAGTTAATGGCCGCAGGAATACTCAAACAGCGAGTGAACGATGATATTGAAGCGATGATGGCTATCGGTGTCGATGAGATGAGCTGGGATGATCTCAACAGAGGACACTATTCATGGCCAGCACTTAGCACGCTCAGAGAGTATCGCCATCAGGTATTTCAGGTCGTACGCAATGTTATCCTTGAAATGCCACTGACCCTGCCGGTGACATGGGAAAGTCCGGCGTGGGTCATTTTAATGGGGATAGAACATGAAAGAATCCATCTTGAAACCTCCAGCGTCTTGATCCGGGAATTACCGCTGGCATGGGTTCACTCCCGCCCCGAATGGCCGGTATGCCCGCAAGCACGCCATCAACGTAGCCAGGTACCGGAAAATAGCCTGCTGGTGGTACATGGTGGTGAGGTGAGACAGGGTAAAAATGACGACACCTACGGCTGGGATAATGAATACGGTTCTAAAATAACCGACATCGATACCTTTCAGGCCAGTAAAATGTTGGTGAGTAATGCCGAATTTTTCCAATTCGTCGCGGATGGCGGATATCAGCATGACGGCTGGTGGGATGATGAAGGTCTTGGCTGGCGTAACTACCGGCAAGCGACAGCCCCTGTGTTTTGGGTTGGATCTCCTGCAACCCCGGAGAGATTGAAGTTGCGGCTGATGACAGAGGTGGTTGATATGCCCTGGGATTGGCCGGTTGAAGTCAATCAACTGGAAGCGGCAGCCTTTTGTCGCTGGAAAGCAGAAAAAACCGGATTATCCGTGCAGCTACCCAGTGAGGGTGAATGGTTGCTGTTACGTGAACAACTTGCCAGTGATCAGCCCGACTGGATAACACCACCCGGCAATATCAACCTTGCATGGTGGGCTTCTTGTTGTCCGGTTGATCTCTTTGCCACTGGCGACTTTTTCGACCTGGTGGGAAATGTCTGGCAGTGGACCTCGACACCTATCAGTGGGTTAGAAGGCTTTAAGGTACACCCCCTGTATGATGATTTTTCTACTCCCACCTTCGACGGTAAGCATACGTTAATCAAGGGTGGCAGTTGGATCTCCACCGGAAATGAAGCGCTAAAATCCTCCCGATATGCATTTCGCCGCCATTTTTTCCAGCATGCCGGATTCCGTTATGTGGCTTCCAGCCATGAAGAGAAAAGGGGACAGAATCCTTATGAAAGCGATGGTATGGTTTCTCAGTATCTCGATTTCCACTATGGGCCTGATTATCTTGATGTGGCCAACTACAGCAAAGTCCTGGTAGATATTGCCTGTGAATTCAGTGAAAACCGTCATCGGGCGATGGATATAGGTTGTGCCACAGGCAGAGCCAGCTTTGAGCTTGCCCGTCATTTCAGCGAAGTCACGGGTATGGATTATTCTGCGAGGTTTATTGATGTCGCCTTACAAATCGCTACCGGTGAAGACTTCCGCTATCTGACTCAGCAAGAAGGGGAATTGGTTGAATATCATCAAATCAATTTACATGATATCGATTTGAGTCAAGAACAGGCCGCACGTGTTCAGTTTGTTCAGGGTGATGCCTGTAACCTGAAACCACAATCTGAACAGTATGACTTGCTACTTGCCGCCAACCTGATTGATCGTTTACGTCAATCAGAACGATTTCTTGATAATGTCTCCGGGTTATTAAAACCGGGGGGAATATTGATGTTATCTTCTCCTTATACGTGGCTTGATACTTTTACTCCCCGCGAAAACTGGCTAGGTGGTAAAAGAGAAAATGGTGCAGCATTGACTACCTACCAGGCAATGCAGCGCCAGTTGCAGAAGGATTTTATTGAGATAGCTCCCCCCAAAGATATCCCCTTTGTTATCAAAGAAACTGCCAGAAAATATCAGTATACTATTGCCCAACTGACAATCTGGCGCAGACGCTAATTTAGCTTTACCTTGGGTGCTCAACGCACCCAAAGTAAAATAAAAAATAGTCTAAGATGTTAATTATTAATAAAAATTTATAAAAAAATTACCTTACAGAAAAATATAGGTTTGCCGATAAAGAGTATCATCTTTCTCTCAGTGGTGAATTTATGTTAAAGAAATTAAAAATTAAAACGGGTTTGATTTTTATCATCTTTGTTGTGAGTGCGCTATTAATTGGTGTCAGCGTTTTTTCACTCTCAGCCTTAAAAAGCCAGGGGGAATTCACGGATAACATCAATCATCGTCTGGCGAACCAGTCTATTCCTATGTACAAGATTTATAACAACATATTGAGCGCAAGACTGGCTGCGCAATATGCGAATATCTACATAGAGAAAAACGAACCCTCAGAGCAGATGTTCAATATTTATCTTAGCTATCTGGATGGCGCAGATAAAATAATCGATGAATTAGATAAGATGCCTTCACGCACAGGAGAAGGTCAATCACTCAGAAATAATATTTTAAAGAATTACCAGGAGTATAAAAAATATGGTTTTGCTCCTCTGAAAGAAGCATTAAAAAATAAAAATATTGGTGATTTTGACCGCTTATTACCCATTCTTTCCAAATATGATGTTAATTTCAAAAACTCCTTATCCGACCTTACTGATTTTTCAAGAGAAAGAAGCCGCCAGATATTATTAAAATCAGATACTGACCAAGATATTGCAATGATGATTATCGTGACGACACTGATCATCGCTGTCATTATGGTGATGTTCTCGGGTTATATCGTAAAAAATGCGATTCTGCATCCGGTTGCTGCCATGCGGGCTCATTTCAAAGAGATGGAGTCGGGTAATTTATCTATTTCTATTCCGCCTCTACCCAATAATGAGATGGGGCAGTTGATGGCGGCATTGGATGGCATGCAGGATGCACTGCGAAAAATTGTTGCTGATGTACGCGATGCTTCATCAGAAATTGCAGTCGGAGCCAAACAAATCTCTGCCGGAAACCATGACCTCTCATCGAGAACCGAAGAGCAGGCTTCTTCCCTGGAACAAACGGCAGCAAGCATGGAGGAGCTAACCGCAACGGTAAAACATAATACTGATAATGCGCATCGTGCTAATCAACTGGTGGTAGAAGCTTCGTCCATGACTCGTCAGGGAGGAGATATTGTTACCGAAGTGGTCAGCACGATGAAAAGCATCTCTGTCAGCTCGAAGAAAGTTGCTGATATCACCTCCGTGATTAACAGTATTGCGTTTCAGACCAATATTCTCGCACTCAACGCAGCTGTTGAGGCGGCGAGAGCAGGAGAACAGGGAAAAGGATTTGCTGTTGTTGCCAGCGAAGTGCGTAATCTTGCCCAACGCAGTGCTCAGGCCGCTAAAGAGATAGAACAGCTGATAGGCGAGTCAGTCACTGGAATAGAAAATGGCTATCATTTGGCAGAAAATGCCTGAAAAACCATGCATGAAGTGGTCAGCGCGGTTAATCGTGTTACTGATATCATGGCTGAAATTTCTGCCGCTTCCGACGAACAAAGTAAAGGTATCAGCCAGGTTGCCGATGCAGTCACCAATATGGATGGTGTAACACAGCAGAACGCAGCATTGGTAGAAGAGGCAGCTCAGGCAACGCGCTCTCTGGAAGAACAGGCCTCATCGCTCACCAGAGTGGTTGCAACATTTCGTCTCAATGAGCAGGCACAGCAGCGTCCGGCTATTATCTCTCCGCCAGCTAAAACACAATCCCTGCTTCGTCCCGGGAAAAAATCACCTGTCGCTATTGATGATAATAACTGGGAAAAATTTTAATTACTCTCACACCGCCGGTAAGAGACCGGCGGTACATTTGATGTCTCTTTACTGGCTAACTGCCAGACTGCAGCGACATTCCTTGCCGTTACCCGAAGATTATCAGCCGCCTCTTCCATCGCTTCAGAGAATGAGACTATACGATTCACCACAGAAAGTACCACAGCCAGTCCATGCTGATGGACTACTGCGTAATCTTTTGCCATGCCACCCACCAGCGCAATAGCAGGAACGGAAAACTGAGCCGCTACCTGTGCTACACCTATCGGAGTTTTACCGTGAATACTCTGACTATCGATGCGACCTTCGCCAGTGATAACTAAATCGGCACCCTGAATGTGCTGTGCCAGATGAAGTGCATCGGTGACAATTTTAATCCCCGGCTCCAGCTTACCCCCAAGTAAACCTGACAACGCCGCCCCGACGCCTCCGGCTGCCCCCGCGCCTGGTAGCTCGGCAACTGACTGCCCCGTGAGAGTAAAAATAAGTTCGCCCCAACAACGTAATGCAGCATCCAGTTGTTTCACCATCTCAGGGGTAGCCCCTTTCTGTGGACCAAACACTGCTGACGCGCCATTAACACCACATAATGGATTATCAACATCACAGGCCACACGGAGTTCAGTCGACAACAAACGGGGATCAACATTCTCCATATCAATCTGATGTAAATTCAATAATGCCTCGCCACCAGCGGCGAGTGGTTCACCTTGTTTATCAAGTAATCGGGCACCAAGCGCCTGCATCATACCAGCCCCACCATCATTAGTGGCACTGCCACCGATACCAATGATCATCGTTTCAGCACCCAACTGTAACGCATCGAGGATCAGTTCTCCGGTACCAAAAGACGTTGTGAAGCGCGGATCCCGTTGCCCGGCAGGAACCAGGTGTAGTCCTGACGCTGACGCCATTTCAATCACCGCGGTTTTTTCCTTCTCCAGCCAGCCATATCACGCATCAACCAGGTAACCTAATGGCCCGGTGACTGCAAGCTTTCTTATCTCCCCCCTTTCGCCGCCACCATAGCATCGACGGTTCCTTCTCCACCATCGGCCATAGGTAATTTCACATACTCAGCATTGGGGTATATCTCGCGAAAACCGTTCTCAATCGCACAGGCAACGTCAGCTGCACTTAAACTCTCTTTAAAGGAGTCAGGGGCAATGACTATTTTCATTATCTCACTCCATCAGCCGAAAAAGTGGAAGACGCCAAATAGCAGGGTGGATATTAGCGTAATCGTCAGACCTACTGCTGTTTCATAAGGGATCAGCTTAAGCCGCTCCTGCATAGACATTGATACACTGCCCCCCGTGGCATGGAAGAAACTTCCATGAGGCATATGATCAAATACGGTTGATCCGGCATGAATCATCGCCCCTGCAGCCAATGCAGTTATTCCCATCTGCATAACCGCATCGCCAAATACCGAGGAAGCCACTGAGGCACCCGCCGTAGTCGATGCTGTCGCCATCGACATAAAAGCACCAGAGAATGGTGCCAGCAGATAAGAGGGTAGTCCTGAGGCTGTCAGCCCATCAATAAGTAAATTTTTGAGCCCGGACTGCGCAATTACCCCAGCGAGGGTTCCTGTACCCAGTAACATAATCGCAACAGGAGCCATACGGGAAAGACCAGAAACAATGCAATGATGCGTCAGCGAAATTTTCTTCATCATTATCAGCCCAGCCAAACCACCCACAGGAAGTGCAACCAGCGGATCGATAGAAATACCGGCAACAGGACGTAATGACAGAAGCAGTATAGCCACTACGGGTGCAAAAATCGCGGGCAGAAAGCAGGGTAACCGTTTCAGCGTAGTACCGGTTAACTCTTATGCAGTGACTTTTCTGCCGCGATGAATCAAACCACGAGCCAGAAAATAAGCAACCATCAACCCACACAGACCAGGAATGATGCCAGCTGTCATCAAAGAGGTCAGTGGAATATTCAGATTCTCAGCCACAGCGATAGTATTTGGATTGGGCGACATAACATTGCCCGCCTTACCGCCTCCAATCATTGCCAGCAAAATAGACATTTTTGACAAATCAGCACGATGGCCAATGGCCAACGCTATTGGCGCGACAGTAATCACCGCCACATCAACAAAAACACCTGCCGCTGTCAGCAACAATGTCGCTATCGCCAGGGCTAACAATGCATGCTTTTCTCCGACCCGTCGTACAATACTTTCTGCAATGGTATTTGCCCCACCAGATTCAATCAGCACACCAGCCAGCACACCAGCAGCCAGAATTCGCAACACAGCATTGGTGATACCCTGCGCACCTTTTATCATTAAATCAATCGACTGAATCAGATCGACACCACCAGCAAGCCCCCCCACCAGCGCACCAGCCATCATGCCGTACACCGGGGGGATTTTTCTTAAAATCAAGATAATTGACAGAGCCAGGGCGATCAGAGCTCCTGTTGCAGAAACCGGCATTACGTCCATTATAATTTTCCCGACATATAGCCATTGATAGGAAAACAGAGAACATCGCTGGAAGTCACACAGTTAAACAGCAATAAGCATGCATACTCTCAGCCGATGACAGAGACAGCTCCCTGTTCTGATGGTCTCTGTAAAATTCATACCTGAACGACCCGCATCAAATCATTCAGAGGAGGAAAGATAAAGTTTAAATGTGATGATTTGTGGGATGGATCGGATCCCAGATGAAATAAATCAACAGAGAGTGAAAACGCTGCGACAGGGGCGAATAAGATCGCCCCCACAACTCATCAACTCATGGCGGATGCCTGCTCTTTAAGGAATGCAGAAAGCAGTGATAACCCTTCAATCAGGGCGTCAGTATTGTTAGCGAACCCGATGCGCAGATAGCCTTCCATCTCCATGGCGCTTCCTGGAGTCAGCATCACACCATAACGCTGCAAGAGTGCAATACAGAAATCACGTGAACTGAGTGGAAGGTCATACTTGAGTAACGCAGTGGTACCCGCCTGAGGTTTTGTATAAGAGATCAGTGGCTCCTGGTTGACCCACTCATCAAGGAGTTGCAAATTTTGCCGTAACATTGCCTGATTGCGAGCCAAAATCTTATGACGGTTCTCCAGGGCCAGAGAGGCAAAATAGTCATCCACGATCCCCACACTGATGGTGTTATAATCGCGATGTTGCTCAACTACCCTGAGTAACGCATGTGGTGCCGCTATCCAGCCTAAGCGCAACCCGGCAAGAGAGTAGGCTTTCGACATACTCGCAGTACTGATCCCCTTATCATACAAATCAGCAATAGCCGCAGTATAGCCTTCACCCTGTTAATTTGTTCCCCGATACACTTCATCACACAACAGCCAGGCATCAGCCTGTCTGGCAACCTCAACGAACGATTTAAGCAATGCTTCGTCCATCACTGCACCTGTCGGATTGTTGGGATTATTCAGAGCAATAATTTTTGTTTTATCGTCGATCAGCGTTTTTAGCTCTTCGATATCCGGCAGAAAACCGTTCTCCTCGCGCAACGGTGCAATTTCACCTCAGCCCCATAACTGGCGGGAATGGAGTAGTGCTGCTGATAAGTCGGTAAGACTGAAATGACCGTATCTCCAGCCTCTACCAGCGAGGAGTAAATCAATGCATTGGCCCCGATTGCGCCATGAGTGATCATAATGTTATCAGCTGTTTGTTTCTGATACTGTTGACAAATCAACCCTCGCAGCCGCTCGGATCCGGTAATAGCACCGTAAGTCATTTTGGTATCAAGCAGCGTTTCCCAGTGAAAATCTGCGCTTCTGTCTGACATCGCCACTAATTGACGCAGTGTCAGCGACTCAACACAGGTTTCAGCCAGATTAAGCTGACAACGGGTTTCCCATTCATTCATCCACTGCTCAACACCAAACGGTTCAATATACATTTCAATTATCCTTATTTTGCCAGCATGTCTGAATCAGAGCAGCGATCGCGATATCTTCAATACCTAATCCCAGAGAACGGAAGAAAACATGACGTTGATAATCCGGTTTTTCACAACGTCCGGTTACCAGTTCAGGTAAATCACCACGAATCGCACTGCGCTGCCAGCCATAATCGCTTTCTGCTATCACCATTTCACCTGCCTGAGCCGGGGTCGTTGCGCGATAGTCACAATACACATCCATATCTGACAAAGCTTCTGGCGGGATTTCATGCGCACGCATGGCGTTAGTGCTGATTGATGTGACCAGGCAAGGATGAGTGAGCCAGTCAGGTTGAATCACTGGTGTCGCTGAAGAGGTACACAGCATCACCACATCGGCCCCTGTCACAGCCAGCTCAACAGAAGGATAAAGCGCCAGTCTGGCTGAATCCACCCCTGTTTCTTCACTTAATTGCCCTACAGTGATGTGATTACTGCGGCTAACGACTCTGATCTCATGCCAGTTGCGTAAAGAAGCTGCATATCTGATGTGTGCTTTAGCAACTGGTCCGGTTCCGACTACCGTGAGAATGGAGGCGCGTGCAGGGGCTAACTGCTCTACAGCAAGCACAGTGGTTGCGGCAGTACGTTCAGTCGTCAATCGCGAAGCATCGCACAACAGGACAGGCTGTCCGGTGGTGGTTGACAATAATAGTGTCCAGGCAGTGATAATGGGCTTTTTCCCGGTAACCAGATAAGGTGATATTTTGACACCCAGCACACCTTCATGCAGGTCCGCACCGAAATAGTTAATAAAATCGCCGCGACCTTCAGGTAACAAAACCAGCTGTTGATCGGGTTGTACTGCCTTTTCCTCTGCCAGACGGATGAAAACGTGTCGTAATGCTGACAATACATCGTGTTGATTAAGTAACGACGTTGTCTGCTCCGCCGTCAGAACTGGGATCCCAGGGTTGGCCATTGTGCTGTCCACTTACATAGGTGAAAACTAATTTTTTGAACTAAAAAGTACATCATGAATTTTTTTTTTACAATGATAGTGTACTCTCGCTACACAATACAATCCATCATTTCCATTTAAAGATAAACAGAGAGCAGCAAGATGAGCGCAGTAATGCCTGACGATGCACAATTTACGTTACTCAAGTCGATCGCGGAGGGGATCGCTGCGCTGTTTTTTCCGTCCGTTGAAGTAGTGATTCACAACGTCACCACAGGCAAAGTGGCTTATATTGCCAATAATCTATCCAAAAGACAGCCGGGAGATGATGCAGGGCTGGAAGAGGCAGAGATCAGTAATCTGCCATCAGTCAGTGGTCCGTACCAAAAGTTAAACTGGGATGGACGGACTATCCGTTCGGTCAGTATTGCGACAGACGATGCCAGCAATCCCCGCTATTTGTTGTGTATCAATCTTGATACATCGATATTTGAGGAAGCGAAAAATGCGCTGGAGCTTTTTCTGTCTGTGACTCGTCTGCAACCTCAGCCTACAGAATTGTTCAAAGATGACTGGCAGGAGAAGATTAATACTTATCTTCACAAGTGGTTGAAAGAAAACAACACATCACTATCATCACTCAATCGGCAGCAGAAAAAACAGCTGGTCATTTCACTTTTTAATGAGGGGGCTTTCAGAGCAAAGAATGCCACTGACTATATTTCCAGTGTATTGAATTTAGGTAGAACAACGACCTATAAATATCTTAAGGAAATGAAGAATAAGTAGAGTCATAGCAGAATGACATTATCCAAAAGAGAAAGATGAAAATCGTAGTAACCAGGCTGAACAAAAATTTGGTGATCTCTCTGAGAGGTTGTACACCGCGTACTATGCTCATTTTTAAAGTTTACTGATGACCTGTACCAATGTTTATTGTTCCCGGTGACTTTACACTCTGATATACCACCACGGGCGGAATCCGAAAAGAAAGCGCTGCTTTTGCCACGACTATCATCTGTTTAAGCTCACGTGTTCATACAAAGCGCGCAAGCCAGTAGCGTACTGGCCTGCTCTTTTATCCCGTGAACCGATGAAATGTATCAGGCACGACCAGGGTTATTCGTCTCCTTTAGCCGCACTCTGCTAACCAGTAATAGCCTGGAACAACGATACCAAAGAGGTACATCATCGAAAATTTCATCTGCTACTCATCAGAAATGTTCTTCTCCGCACCTGATTTTTTTTGCTCATGATTCACTTCACGCCAGATACGCCAAACCATAAACAATAAAGCAGCAACCCCAACGATTAAGACCACCCAGACCAATAGATTATTGCGCTTAGATCCACTATTTTCTTTTAAATCAGCCACCAAACGATCGAGACCACCCAGCACAATATTTTCATGAATTTCCGCTTCCGCAATCCAATCCAGATCAGATGTCTTACGTATCTCGCGAGGGATCAAAGTGTCGAGAGGCACCATGGCTGATTCAGCGGCACGATTGCCCACAGTCAAAAGATAAGGTGCTTTTCCCTGAGTAAGAAAGATTAACTGATAGCTGATATGGTTACCGGTAATCTGAGGCATTACTTCAGGTAGCCGTGTATTGAGCGTGGTAAGCCGGATAGCCTGCACGGGTTCAACAGACAAAGGGATAGCCGATGTAGTGGTCAACTAATTTTGGCCACACGACCTGACTGTTCGTGGAACAGCCGCTCTGATTCATTTGGCGTTAAGCCACCGTTATACCAGTGGGGCCGGATGGCACTGTAATAGCCCGTGATGTAGCTGATTATCGCGCTCTGAGCCTCGTTGAAGCTGTTATAGCCCTTCGTCGGCACCCATTCGGTCTTCAGGCTCCGGAAGAACCGCTCCATCGGGGCATTATCCCAGCAGTTACCCCGGCGACTCATGCTCTGCTTTATCCGACAGCGCCACAGACCCTGCCGGTACTGACGGCTGGTATAGTGGCTGCCCTGATCGCTGTGGAACATCACGCCTGTTGGCTTACCCCGAAGCTCCCAGGCCATCTGCAATGCTTTGACCGTGAGGGCCGAGTCCGGCGACGTCGATATCGCCCAGCCCACAGGTTTGCGGGCGAACAGATCCAGCACTGCTGCCAGATAAGCCCAGCATTTTCCCGTCCAGATATACGTCACATCGCCGCACCAGACCTGATCCGGCGCGGTAACCGCGAACTGCCGGTCGAGATGGTTCGGTATTTCAATGTGTTCGTTCCCGCCGCGTTTGAATTTATGCGCCGGGACCTGGCAACTGGCGATATCCAGCTCTTTCATCAGCTTACCGGCCAGCCATCGCCCGAGTCTGACGCCCTTAGCGCTGACCATCGTGGCGATACTTCTCGCGCCAGCAGAGCCACCACTGGCGTTCCAGACTTCACTGACGAGACTCCGTTTAACGGCACGCTCGGCGTCAGAATCCCTGCCATTTTTACGAATGTAGCGATAACTGCTTCGGTGAACACCGAACAGCCGGCCCAATGGCGCTACCGGGTAGTGCGCCCTCAGACTGTCTATTATCGTGAACTGTTCAGGGAGTCCGACATCAAGAGCGCGGTAGCCTTTTCTAGGATTTCATTCTCCATTTCAAGGCGTTGTATCCGTTTTCTCATTTCCCTGAGTTCAGTCTGCTCAGGCGTCAGAGGCAGCCCCGGGGGCGTTTTCCCCTGGCGCTCGATACGTAACGATTTTACCCGGCGGTTGATGGCGGAGAGGCTGACGTTCATCGCCTTAGCCGCCTCGCCGTGAGTGTAGTTCTGATCCAGGACCAGTTTTGCCGCTTCGACTTTAAATTCAGCAGTAAATGCTTTGCTCATTGGTTCACCTATAAGATGTTGAGGTGAGCATATCACCTCTGCTCAGGTGGCCAAATTCAGTGTGCCACTACAAGCACACCTGTTGCGCCGCCCTGAATAATCAAGGCATAGAGCGGTTTTTTATGTCTCAGTCGCCAGCCGAGCACTAACATCACAATGGCAAATAAAGCGACGACAACTAAACGTAGTTCCACAGGGAAGACAAAAAGTCTGTTTTCCACTGAATATCGCAACAGGAAAGATATTCCGATAAATAATAACAATACACCCAGTTTAGCGAGAGGATTTCCCTGCATGAACCAGCGGAACAGTGAGGTAAAAAGCCCACTAACTACTGATGGTGTCTGACTGGCAAAACTGTCATCCCAGCCATTAGTCTGCTGATGCGGTGAGTGCTGCGTATCAGCGATTACAGCAACATGCTCTGGCTCTGGCTCTGGCTCTGGCTCTGGCTCTGGTATTTTTTCATTGAGCGGCGCAGAAGTGACAACGCTTTTTTCAGGAGCAAAGGCCACAGCTTCTGTCCGGGTGACAGATTCACCTGACGGGTTCCTGTTGTCACGCGCTTCCAGCGCTTCGATACGCAGGTTTAGTTCATGCAACTGCGCTGAAATTTTCTTCGTGCGCTGGTGTGCTGAGATTGCCAGAATAGGTATGAAAAGACCGACAAAAAGCAAAAAAACAATGGCGAGAAACACTAATTCTTCCATGCTTTAGTACTCTCTTTTATTCATAAACGATCATAGTTACACAAGCGGATACTGTTTGTCCGAAAAAAGATTCGGGGATGTAACAACTATAGACAGAACGAGGATGCAATAAACAGGATGCAGTCACCACATCCTATCCGGTATCTGATCTGATAGTTACAGAATTGACTGAGAAAATAAACAAAAGGGGATGTTGCTCTGTCTCTCATTTTCTTCTTTTGCTGATACCCTCTGGCTTATAACTCATCACAAGATAGCGTGGTAATAATTTCATATGAAATCTTTATTTTCAGCAATTTTGTAGCTATTCTTTAGTTAGTGTCCCGCCTCACTCACTACTCTCACAAACAGGTAAGCAGATGAATAAAATTACACAGTTTTCCACTATCGGCGCATTAATGTCGGGTTTTTTCAAAGGTGAGTTTTGCTTATTACTAGGAAAATCACAGTATAGTTTCGGTTTAGGCTGTTCTGAAAAACTGAATGGAGAACTGACTGTTTTCGACGGTATTGCTTACCGGGCGACAGCGGATGAATCACTGACAGAGCTGGAAAAAAACAGTCCGCTGCCTTTTGTTCAGGTGACTGATTTTACGCCACAACACCAACATAATACCGGAGAAGTCAACGAACAGAACATCGAAAGCATTCTGCGACAGTCGATTAATCCCGATAACATCTTTCTCGCAATCACCATCGAAGCCCACTTTGATACCATGATCATACGTCGTCCACACCGCCAGGATGAGGGTGAACGTAGTGTTGAGGAAGTAGCATCTGCGCAGCAGGTCGATACCCATCACGCGATTGGTGGTCATTTAGTTGGTTTCTGGACACCTGAGCTTTTTGGCCGGGTTTCTGTGCCCGGTTTTCATTTTCACTTTTTAGACACCGAAAAGCATATTAGCGGGCATGTTCTGCAATTCTCAGCTAAAAGCGCTGTTCTGTCATTTGAAGAGAAAAGGAGTATCGAAATAACCTTACCTGATAGCGAAGAGTACACGTCATTACCGATAGATGTAGCTAAACTCGACCAGTTAATTCATAAAATTGAAAAATAACATCGGGTTACAAAGGATAAATGAAAAACTTGCCAGCCGCCGTCGTTTACGGCAAGTTATCATTTCCGATCTGTTCAGGGTGGAATATGAACGACAACTATCAGATAGACCATCTTGACCGGGGTATCTTAACCGCATTGATGGAAAATGCCCGCACAGCTTATGCTGAACTGGCGAAGCAATTTAATGTCAGTCCAGGTACGATCCATGTGCGGGTCGAGAAAATGAAGCAGGCGGGAATCATCAAAGGAACCCGTGTTGAAATTGATCCTAAAAATCTCGGATACGATGTTTGCTGCTTCATTGGGATTATCCTAAAAAGCGCCAGAGACTATACTTCCGCCGTCACCAAATTAGAACAGCTTGATGAAGTGGTTGAGGCCTGGTACACCACAGGTCATTACAGCATCTTTATCAAAGTCATGTGCCGTTCAATTGATGCGCTTCAACAAGTGTTGATCAATAAGATCCAGACCATTGATGAAATCCAGTCAACTGAAACACTGATCTCTTTACAAAATCCCATCATGAGAACTATCAAACCCTGACAGGGGATATATTTATCCCCATCCCATATCAACCAGTAATCCTGTAAAATTCAGTAACTGCAATATCTGAAAATAGCACTCTTTTCCAAAAACCTTACTTTTCCACAGGTAGATCACAATGAGATCACAGCGTACACTGTAGGCAATTTTCATGTATCTGGATCAACTATGACTGAGATAACCCTGATCACTGGCAGTACGCTTGGTAGTGCAGAATATGTAGCTGAACATCTGGCCGGGAAACTTGAAGAGGATAGATTTTCCATCACGCTTCATCATGGTCCTGAGGCTGATGAAATTGAACCCAGTGGTGTATGGCTTATTGTCGCTTCAACCCACGGAGCGGGTGATCTACCTGAGAATTTACAGCCCTTCTTTGAAGCTTTGCAGTCAGAAAACCCCGATCTGTCACAAGTTAGCTATGGTGCTGTAGGGCTGGGTAGTCGTGAATATGATCTCTTTTGTGGTGCCATAAAAAAACTGGATCAACTCCTGCAATCATTAGGAGCGAAAAAGATCGGTGAAAGACTGGAAATCGATGTCACCGAACATGACATCCCAGAGGATCCTGCCGAAGTCTGGTTAGAAAGCTGGAAAAAACAACTTTCCTGAGCAGCGATCAAGCTGTTTCCTTCAGATCAGCAGAATAGATTTGTAAATTATGCGCTAAAAAGAACAAAAAAGCAGCAATCAGATGTGGATAACTATGCTGTTTTCACGTTAACATCCGGTGGTTATTCAAATAACAACCTGATGTGCTGACAAGGGCTGTGAATAACATGCTGTTTTGATCCCAGCTTATACGGGAAAGGATCACCGTTCATCAACAACAAATGATCCTTTCCAACCGATTGTTTATAGGCAACTAAAAACGCTTATCCACAATGATCGGCGATCCTAATAGAAGATCTAATAAAGAGATCTTTAAATAAAAAGATCTTCTTTTAATTAAGCACTGACGTGGCATGCTTTCACCGCAACCTAAAGTTGAGTAGAATTCCTCACCGAAGCACGATCTTCCTTTGCAATCTATCGAGGCCAGTACCATGTTTTATCCAGATCCTTTTGACGTCATTGTGATCGGTGGCGGTCATGCAGGAACAGAAGCCGCCTTAGCCGCAGCAAGAATGGGACAAAAAACGCTCTTATTGACCCACAATATCGATAATCTGGGACAAATGTCCTGTAATCCGGCAATTGGTGGAATTGGCAAAGGACATCTGGTCAAAGAGATTGATGCACTCGGTGGCCTGATGGCTCACGCAATTGATCGGGCAGGAATTCAGTTTAGGATACTAAACAGCAGTAAGGGACCGGCAGTCCGGGCAACCCGTGCTCAGGCCGATCGTGCACTGTACAAACAAGCGGTAAGAACCACGTTAGAAAACCAACCCAACTTAATGATCTTCCAGCAAGCAGTTGAAGATCTTATCGTTGAAAATCACCAGGTAGTAGGTGTTGTGACACAAATGGGGCTGAAATTTCGCTCCAGGACAACAATTCTGACAGTAGGCACTTTTCTCGATGGTAAAATTCATATCGGGATGGACAACTATAGCGGTGGTCGTGCGGGTGATCCCCCTTCCATTCCACTCGCCAGAAGATTACGTGAATTACCACTGCGGGTCAGCCGACTAAAAACCGGCACACCACCACGTATTGATGCGCGAACGATAGATTTTTCCCGACTGGCAAAACAACATGGTGATACGCCAGTACCCGTATTTTCTTTTATGGGCCGGGCTGAAGAACATCCGGCGCAGGTGCCATGCTATATCACTGACACCAATGAAAAAACGCATGATGTGATACGAAATAACCTCGATCGTAGCCCGATGTATGCCGGTGTTATCGAAGGGATAGGTCCACGTTATTGTCCGTCGATTGAAGATAAAGTGATGCGATTTGCTGATCGTAATTCCCATCAGATCTTTCTTGAACCTGAAGGACTTACCAGCAACGAAATTTATCCTAACGGGATCTCAACCAGTTTACCTTTTGATGTTCAAATGCAAATCGTGCATTCAATGCAAGGTATGGAAAATGCCCGCATCGTCCGTCCTGGATATGCCATTGAATATGATTTTTTCGATCCCAGAGATCTGAAGCCAACACTGGAAAGTAAGTTTATTGAAAACCTCTTTTTTGCAGGCCAAATAAACGGCACAACTGGTTATGAAGAAGCTGCTGCACAAGGATTATTAGCCGGGATCAATGCCGGACGGCGGGCAGCAGAAAAAGAAGCATGGTTCCCTCAGCGCGATCAGGCTTATCTGGGTGTGCTGGTGGATGATCTGTGTACACTGGGAACCAAAGAACCTTACCGCATGTTCACCTCAAGAGCTGAGTATCGGTTGATGCTCAGAGAAGATAATGCAGATGCCCGACTCACAGAAGAAGGGCGACGTCTGGGATTAGTTGATGATCTACGCTGGGCCCGTTTCAATGAAAAAATGGAGCAAATTGAACGTGAGCGGCAAAGACTGTGCAGTATTCAGGTTCACCCAAAATCAGATTGTGTTGCTGAAGTAAACAGCATTCTGAGTGCAGATCTGACCAAAGAAGGGCATGGAGAAGATCTACTACGACGTCCTGAGATGTCTTATCAGCGTCTTACGTCTATTAACATTTTTGCACCCGCTCTGGCTGACGATGAAGCAGCTGAACAAGTGGAAATACTGGTTAAATACGAAGGTTATATTGCCAGACAACAGGAAGAGATCGAGCGTCAGCGGCGTAATGAAAATACAGCTCTTCCATCCGATCTGGATTACAAACAGGTCTCAGGTTTATCTAATGAAGTGATAGCCAAGCTTAATGACCATAAGCCCGTTTCGATTGGTCAGGCATCACGTATTTCAGGTATCACACCTGCGGCAATATCCATACTACTTATTTATCTTAAAAAGCAGGGACTTCTTAGAAAAAGTGCCTGATTTAACAATCGACATAGTCTGAAATTACACGAGTGGGAGTAGGTAGTGGTTAGTGAGCTGAATTTACTGTTAAAGGAAGCTGGTATTACGCTGAATGAGCAGCAAAAACAGCAACTAACAGGGTATATCGCGTTGCTCAATAGGTGGAACAAAGCGTATAACCTGACTTCAGTACGCGATCCTCACCAAATGCTGATCCGCCATATTATGGACAGTATTGTTGTTGCCCCTTATCTGCAGGGAGTGCGTATTATTGATGTAGGAACCGGACCCGGATTACCGGGTATCCCCCTGGCGATTGTCCGACCTGAAGCCCATTTCACACTGCTGGACAGCCTTGGCAAACGGGTTCGCTTTCTCAGGCAAGTTCAGCATGAGTTGAAAATAACCAATGTTGATCCAGTTCAGAGCAGGGTAGAAGAGTTTCTTCCTGAGCCGCCTTTTGACGGGGTAATTAGTCGCGCTTTTGCTTCTCTGACTGATATGGTTGACTGGTGTCATCATCTGCCGGGCAACAATGGCCGCTTCTATGCCATGAAAGGTTTGATCCGGGAGGATGAACTCTCTTCATTACCGAAACAGGCAGAGGTTGAGAAAGTTGTCAGGCTGAGGGTTCCTCAGCTGGCTGAGGAGCGTCATCTTATCATAGCCAGGATCAATCCCCTTTCTTCCCGCACAGAAGCGGTGAGTGGTACATCCCGAGTGTAGTTGATCATTGAAAATCACACGTTACTGATGAGATAACCTTCATCTCATCAGTGGTCATCCTCGATTATTGGCTGATTATTGGTTTCGTGCGTAATCTGTTTTTTTGAGGGATATCAAATAAATGTTTAAAAAAATGGCGCATAAAAAAGCGGTTCCTGTCTGCAATAAATTATAGCTGATTTACTGATTCAGGCAGCATCAACCCTTAAGCAAAATGGCAATAACCTCTTTGAAAAAAAGAAGATTTAAAATTTTTTTATAGTTTCATTAAGTAATGAAATGAGTGGTTTTAGATAAATCACTAAGTGAAAGGCATTAAAATTGATTATAGTTTTTAATATTATTGATTTTTAACTTCTTTTTGTATTTTATTCCCCTTTTTCTGAATATTTAAAAATTGTGATCAATATCTTGTTTTACTATTATCCTGAGCAATTCTACAGTTTTTATGCAAATTTACGGCTTGGGGGAAGGTTCGGGAAAAGTTACTGAAAGTAAGAAATTTCGATATATCCTCACGTTTTTGTTAATCACGCATTGAAATTACAAGGGTGCATCGTATAATCTGCACGCTTTTTGCTGCTTGACTCGAATGGATAATGGCAGTTTCATACAGGGTAAGACAACCCAATAGGGAAACAGGAGTCAATTTGAGATATGTCAGTTCCCCTGTATAAAATAAAGAAAGTCCGAACCTTATTGACTGCGCAGATAGCGGTCATTGTTGTGGCAGGTTCACTGTTTTTTTTAAAAGACCTGAGTTGGGGAATGTCTGCACTGGCAGGAGGCTTAGCAGCATTTTTGCCAAACCTGTGTTTTATGTTTTTTGCCTGGCATCATCAGGCAGGGGAACCAGTAGCCGGGCGTATTGCATGGCGTTTTGCTTTCGGTGAAGCCTGCAAAGTACTGAGTATGGTACTGCTGTTGATTGTCGCTTTGGCTGTATTTAAAGCGGCTTTTCTTCCGCTTGGAATGACCTGGTTATCAGTGATGATGGTGCAAATTATCACACTGGCTGTAATTAACAATAAAGGGTAGAGGCATCATGGCAGCAGGAGAAATCGCTACGCCACAAGAGTATATAGGTCATCATCTGAATAATCTTCAGATTGATCTGCGTACTTTAGAGCTGGTCAGTCCGCATCATCCACCAGATACGTTCTGGGTGCTGAATATCGATTCGATGTTTTTTTCCATAGCACTGGGTTTGGTTTTTCTGTTTATCTTCCGTAAAGTGGCTACTTCAGCTACCAGTGGGGTACCAGGTAAATTACAAGCTGCTATCGAGTTGATCATTGGCTTTGTCGATAATAATGTTCGTGATATGTATCACGGGAAAAGCAAACTGATTGCACCGCTGGCTCTGACAATTTTTGTTTGGGTCTTCCTGATGAATTTCATGGATTTATTGCCTATAGACCTGTTACCTCATATCGCAGGAATGTTAGGATTACCCGCTATGCGTGTGGTTCCGACTGCAGATGTGAATATTACACTGTCAATGGCATTAGGCGTCTTCATTCTGATCCTTTTCTATAGTTTCAAAATGAAGGGTGTAAGTGGTTTTGCGAAAGAGTTGACGTTACAGCCTTTCAGTCATCCTCTTTTTATACCTGTCAATCTGATCCTTGAAGGTGTCAGTCTGTTATCAAAACCGGTTTCATTGGGACTGCGTCTGTTTGGTAATATGTATGCAGGCGAGTTGATTTTTATTCTTATTGCCGGTCTGTTACCCTGGTGGTCACAGTGGGTTCTGAATGTGCCTTGGGCCATTTTCCACATACTGATCATCTCGTTACAAGCCTTTATTTTCATGGTCTTAACGATTGTCTATCTCTCGATGGCATCCGAAGAACATTGATTTTTTTCAATCATAGTGCATTTAACTGAAATAAACTGGAGATTGTCATGGAAAACCTGAATATGGATCTGCTGTACATGGCTGCCGCGGTAATGATGGGACTGGCGGCAATCGGTGCTGCGATCGGTATCGGCATCCTCGGGGGTAAATTCCTGGAAGGCGCAGCGCGTCAGCCTGATCTTATTCCGCTGTTGCGTACACAGTTCTTCGTGGTCATGGGGCTGGTTGATGCTATCCCAATGATCGCTGTAGGTCTGGGGTTGTATGTCATGTTCGCGGTGGCCAAGTAACCGAGTGTTCTTCGCCCGATTAGTGGCGAAGAATGGTTTCTGTCGCCTTCGATGGCGGCAGAGAAAAGTTAACCAAACAAGAGGCATTGTGCCGTGAACATTAATGCAACACTCTTGGGCCAGGCAATCGCATTTATCTTCTTCGTCCTGTTCTGTATGAAATACGTATGGCCGCCATTAATAGCAGCCATCGAAAAACGTCAGAAAGAGGTTGCTGAAGGTATCGCATCTGCTGAACGTGCTAAAAAAGATTTAGATCTGGCACAGGTAAGTGTGACCGATCAGCTAAAAAGCGCGAAAGAGGAAGCCCAGACTATCATCGAACAGGCTAACAAACGCCGTTCGCAGATACTGGATGAAGCGAAAGCGGAAGCCGAACAAGAGAAAACCAGAATCGTTACTCAGGCATACGCTGAGATAGAGGCAGAACGCAAACGTGCGCGTGAAGAGTTACGTCAGCAGGTTGCGATGCTCGCTGTAGCGGGTGCCGAGAAGATCATCGAGCGTTCTGTGGATGAAGCTGCTAACAGCGACATCGTTGATAAACTTGTCGCTGAACTGTAAGGAGGGAGGGGCCGATGTCTGAATTTATCACTGTAGCTCGCCCCTACGCCAGAGCAGCTTTTGATTTTGCTGTCGAACATCAGGCTCTTGATCGCTGGCAGCAGATGCTGGCGTTTACTGCAGAAGTAGCGAAAAATGAACAGGTTGCAGAACTTATTGATGGTGCTCTGGCACCGGAAGCACTCGCTAATCTCTTTATTGCTATTTGCGGTGAGCAGTTGGATGACGCAGGTCAAAATCTGATAAAGGTGATGGCTGAAAATAAACGTTTACCTGCTCTTGCCTATGTACTGGCTGAGTTTATCCAACTCCGCGCTGCACATGATGCAACTGCTGAAGTTGAGGTAATTTCTGCCTCTGAACTGAGTGACAAACAGCTGAGTAATATCAGTGCGGCTATGACAAAGCGCCTGTCACGTAACGTTAAGCTGAATTGCAAAATAGATAAGTCTGTAGTGGCGGGCGTAATCATCCGGGCGGGTGATATGGTCATTGATGGCAGTGTTCGTGGCCGTCTTGAACGTCTTGCAGACGCCTTGCAGTCTTAAGGGAACCGGAGCATATGCAACTGAATTCCACCGAAATCAGCGAACTGATCAAGCAGCGCATTGCTCAGTTCAATGTGGTGAGCGAAGCTCACGATGAAGGTACTATTGTTTCTGTCAGTGACGGAATTATCCGCATCAACGGTCTTGCTGATGTGATGCAGGGTGAAATGATCTCACTGCCAGGTAACCGTTATGCTATTGCACTGAACCTTGAGCGCGACTCTGTTGGTGCTGTTGTGATGGGGCCTTATGCTGACCTCGCGGAAGGCATGAAGGTGAAATGTACCGGACGTATCCTCGAAGTGCCAGTGGGTCGCGGCCTGTTGGGACGTGTGGTTAATACTCTCGGTGCACCTATTGATGGTAAAGGTGCTATTGATAACGATGGTTTTTCTCCTATCGAAGTGATAGCACCTGGGGTTATCGACAGACAGTCTGTCGATGAGCCAGTACAGACAGGTTATAAATCAGTCGATGCCATGATTCCAATTGGACGTGGCCAGCGTGAATTGATCATCGGTGACCGCCAGACGGGTAAAACCGCAATGGCGATCGATGCGATTATCAATCAGCGCGATTCAGGTATTAAGTGTGTTTACGTGGCGATTGGTCAGAAAGCATCAACCATTGCTATCGTGGTACGCAAGCTTGAAGAGCATAAAGCGCTGGAAAACACTATCGTTGTAGTGGCAACCGCCTCTGAGTCCGCTGCATTACAATATCTGGCACCTTATGCAGGTTGTGCGATGGGTGAATATTTCCGTGACCGTGGTGAAGATGCACTGATCGTCTACGATGACTTGTCTAAACAAGCTGTCGCCTATCGTCAGGTTTCCCTGCTTCTGCGTCGTCCACCAGGACGTGAAGCATTCCCGGGTGATGTTTTCTATCTCCATTCACGTCTGCTCGAACGAGCTTCTCGTGTTAATGCTGAGTATGTTGAAGCTTTCACCAAAGGTGCCGTGAAAGGAAAAACAGGTTCACTGACTGCGCTGCCGATTATTGAAACTCAGGCAGGTGACGTTTCAGCGTTCGTTCCGACCAACGTAATTTCGATTACTGATGGACAGATCTTCCTGGAAACTAACTTGTTTAACTCAGGTATTCGTCCTGCGGTTAACCCAGGCATCTCAGTTTCTCGTGTGGGTGGTGCAGCACAGACAAAAATTATCAAAAAGTTGTCTGGCGGTATTCGTACTGCGCTTGCTCAGTACCGTGAACTGGCGGCATTTTCTCAGTTTGCCTCGGATCTCGATGAAGCGACTCGTAAGCAGTTGAGTCATGGTCAGAAAGTGACCGAGCTGCTGAAACAGAAACAGTACGCGCCGATGTCTGTTGCACAACAGGGTCTGGTGCTGTTCGCTGCCGAGCGTGGTTATTTGAATGATGTGGAACTGGAAAAAATCGGCAGTTTTGAAGCGGCTTTGCTGGCCTATGCGGATCGTGAGCATAGTGAGCTGATGACCGAAATCAACCAGTCTGGTAACTACAATAGCGATATCGAAGATCAGTTAAAAGCTATCCTCGAAACGTTCAAGAAAACCCAGTCCTGGTAACATCTGCAGGTTCCCTCCGAGGGGGAGCCTGCGGGTTTTAGGAGAAGCTTATGGCCGGCGCAAAAGAGATACGTAGTAAGATCGGCAGCGTACAAAATACGCAAAAGATAACCAAAGCGATGGAAATGGTTGCCGCCTCCAAAATGCGCAAATCGCAGGAACGCATGGCTGCCAGTCGTCCCTACGCAGAGATAATGCGTAAAGTGATCGGTCACATTGCGCTTGGTAATCTGGAATATAAACACCCTTATCTGGAAGAGCGCGAAGTAAAACGTGTTGGCTATCTGGTCGTTTCCACAGATCGGGGACTGTGTGGCGGTTTAAACATCAACTTGTTTAAAAAGCTGCTGGCTGATATGAAAAACTGGTCCGATAAAGGCATTGAGAGTGATCTGGCGGTTGTTGGATCCAAAGGGCTCTCTTTCTTCAGCTCTGTTGGCGGTAATGTCGTTGCTCAGGTAACGGGAATGGGTGATAACCCAACTCTTTCTGACCTGATTGGACCGGTAAAAGTGATGCTTCAGGCTTACGATGAAGGTCGCCTCGACAAGCTGTACATTGTCAGTAATAAATTCATCAACACCATGTCTCAGACTCCGCAGATTGAGCAACTATTACCACTTCCTCCGGCTGAAAACGATGAGGGCGTAGTAAAAGCGAGTATCTGGGATTACCTGTACGAACCAGACCCGAAAGCGCTGTTGGATACTCTGCTGAGTCGTTATGTCGAGTCTCAGGTTTACCAGGGTGTTGTGGAAAACCTGGCCAGCGAGCAGGCAGCACGTATGGTGGCGATGAAAGCGGCGACCGACAACGGCGGGAACCTGATCAAAGAGCTGCAGTTAGTCTATAACAAGGCTCGTCAGGCCAGCATCACCCAGGAACTTACCGAGATTGTCTCGGGGGCCTCCGCGGTTTAACCAGGTTTAATGATTAGGTAGAGGATTCAAGATGGCTACTGGAAAAATTGTCCAGGTAATTGGCGCGGTGGTGGATGCTGAGTTCCCACAAGATGCCGTACCTCAGGTGTACAGTGCACTTGAGGTGAAAAATGGTGATACTCGCCTGGTGCTGGAAGTTCAGCAGCAACTGGGTGGTGGTTTAGTGCGTACCATTGCGATGGGTTCTTCTGATGGCCTGAGACGTGGTCTGGAAGTCACCGATCTTAAACATGCAATTGAAGTACCGGTTGGTACAGCAACACTGGGACGTATCATGAACGTTCTTGGTGAGCCTATTGATATGAAGGGCGATATCGGTGAAGAAGAGCGTTGGGCTATTCACCGTGCGGCACCTTCTTATGAAGATCAGGCTAACTCTCAGGAGTTGCTGGAAACCGGGATTAAAGTTATCGACCTGATGTGTCCGTTTGCCAAAGGTGGTAAAGTTGGTCTGTTTGGTGGTGCGGGTGTAGGTAAAACCGTCAACATGATGGAACTGATCCGTAACATTGCTGCCGAGCACTCAGGCTTCTCTGTCTTTGCGGGGGTAGGTGAGCGTACTCGTGAAGGTAATGACTTTTATCATGAAATGACCGATTCAAAGGTTATTGATAAAGTTTCTCTGGTTTATGGTCAGATGAATGAGCCGCCAGGAAACCGTTTACGTGTGGCCTTGACCGGGCTGACCATCGCGGAAAAATTCCGTGATGAGGGCCGTGACGTGCTGCTGTTTATCGATAATATTTATCGTTATACCCTGGCCGGTACAGAGGTATCAGCACTGTTAGGCCGTATGCCATCAGCGGTAGGTTATCAGCCTACGCTGGCAGAAGAGATGGGGGTACTGCAGGAGCGTATTACTTCTACTAAGATCGGGTCTATTACCTCTGTTCAGGCAGTTTACGTGCCAGCAGATGACCTGACTGACCCCTCTCCGGCAACCACCTTCGCCCACCTTGATGCAACCGTGGTATTAAGCCGTCAGATAGCCTCTTTGGGGATCTATCCCGCGGTTGATCCTCTGGACTCCACCAGCCGTCAGCTGGATCCACTCGTGGTTGGTCAGGAACACTATGACACCGCTCGTGGTGTACAGTCGCTGCTGCAACGCTATCAGGAGCTGAAAGATATCATCGCTATTTTGGGTATGGATGAGCTTTCAGAAGAAGATAAGCTGGTGGTAGCCCGTTCTCGTAAGATGCAACGTTTTCTTTCCCAGCCTTTCTTTGTGGCAGAGGTGTTTACCGGATCTCCGGGTAAATATGTGTCATTAAAAGACACCATTCGTGGTTTTAAAGGCATCATGGAAGGGGAGTTCGATCATCTGCCAGAGCAGGCCTTTTACATGGTTGGGTCGATTGAAGAAGCCGTGGAAAAAGCGAAGAAACTGTAATTACAGTCTCTATGGAGGTTAACTATGGCTATGACTTATCACCTGGATGTTGTCAGTGCAGAACAACAAATGTTTTCAGGTACTGTAGAAAAAATTCAGGTGTCAGGCAGCGAAGGGGAACTGGGCATTCATCATGGCCATGCTCCCCTACTGACCGCCATTAAACCCGGCATGATCCGTATCGTCAAAGAGAAAGGTGATGAAGAAATAATCTACCTTTCTGGCGGCATACTGGAAGTTCAACCGGGGACGGTATCCGTTCTGGCCGATACAGCAATTCGTGGTGCTGACCTTGATGAAGCGCGTGCTTTAGAAGCAAAACGAAAAGCTGAAGAACACATGAACAGTTCTCATGGTGACGTCGATTTTGCTACTGCCTCCGCTGAACTGGCAAAGGCAATCGCAAAACTGCGAGTTATAGAGCTGACTAAACAGATCATGTAACTCTTTGCATCAATAAAAAACCGGCCGGTCTTACAGGCCGGTTTTTTTTTGTTCTGTTCTGATATATCTCCCCCACTTGCTCTCAGTTTGATAAATTTGGGCTGAGAAAAATGTAGAATTTTGTTGGTTAACGCGGTTAACTTTCGTCAATCTGTCAAAAAGCAGGATATCTATGTCTGACTGTTCAATGAGTGTTGTGATCCTTGCCGCGGGTAAAGGAACGCGTATGTACTCCGATCTCCCCAAAGTTCTTCACTGTATCGCCGGAAAACCGATGATTCAGCATGTAATCGACACGGCTTCCGGATTACAGGCAAAGAATATCCATCTGGTATACGGACATGGAGCTGATGCATTGAAGGACGCATTGACTTCGCCATCGTTAAACTGGGTATTGCAGTCAGAGCAGTTAGGAACCGGGCACGCCATGCAACAAGCTGCTCCCTGGTTTGCTGACGATGAAGATATTCTGATGTTGTATGGTGATGTGCCTTTAATCTCAATCGAAACATTGAAACGTCTCCTTCAGGCGAAACCTCAGGGAGGGATTGCTTTACTGACAGTCTGTCTCGATAACCCGACTGGCTATGGCCGAATTCTGCGTGAAAATGACGCAGTGGTGGGCATTGTTGAACAGAAAGATGCTGCTCCGGCGCAGCTAGCAATCAATGAGATCAATACAGGTATTTTCCTGGCTAACGGAGCAGATTTAAAACGCTGGCTCAGTAAACTGAACAACAATAATGCTCAGGGCGAATACTACATCACCGATATTATTGCGCTTGCTCATCAAGAAGGGCGGCAAATCGTCGCTGTGCATCCGCAAAAAATAACAGAAACCGAAGGGGTGAATAATCGTCTGCAGTTAGCCGCGCTTGAGCGTGTTTATCAGGCAGAGCAGGCAGAAAAATTACTTCTCAGTGGGGTGATGCTGGCTGATCCAGCCCGGTTCGATTTACGTGGCAGGTTAACCTGTGGACGCGATGTTGAAATTGATACTAATGTCATCATTGAGGGAGAGGTGACATTGGGTAATCGTGTAAAAATTGGCAGTGGCTGCGTCATAAAGGATTGTTCAATCGGTGATGACTGTGAAATCAGCCCCTATAGCGTACTGGATAATGCAACGCTGGCAGCGGCTTGTAGCGTAGGGCCTTTCGCCCGCCTGCGTCCTGGAAGTGTACTGGCGGATAACGCGCATGTCGGTAATTTCGTCGAAATGAAAAAAGCGTCGTTAGGCGCAGGGTCAAAAGCCGGACATCTGAGCTATCTCGGCGATGCCGAGATAGGCGCTAACGTGAATATCGGCGCAGGAACTATCACCTGCAATTATGATGGGGTGAATAAGTTTAAAACCACTATCGGCGATGATGTATTTGTCGGCTCAGATACCCAGTTAGTTGCGCCAGTCACCGTCGCGGCAGGTACCTCTATTGCAGCCGGTACTACGGTGATGAAAGATATTCTGACACCAGGTCTGGTGTATAACGGCAAAGACCAGCGTCATAAACCAGAGTGGAAACGTCCGACTAAAAAGTAAATCAACCGTGTATCGCATGGTTTCTCCTTTTTCTGACACCAGATTAACGACGGGTGACATCAGAAATCATATTCGGTCATAAGGTCAGGAATTTATTATGTGTGGAATTGTAGGTGCTGTTGCTCAACGAGATATTGCTGAGATTCTGTTAGAAGGATTACGTCGTCTGGAGTACCGTGGATACGACTCTGCCGGGTTGGCGGTAGTAACAGAGCAGGGAAAGATAACCCGTTTAAGGCGTCTCGGTAAAGTTAAAGCACTGGCCGATGCTGCGGCTTCGGCTTCATTGTCGGGTGGTACCGGAATTGCGCACACGCGTTGGGCGACCCACGGAGAGCCATCTGAGGACAATGCGCATCCACATATCTCTGATCATATTGTTATTGTCCATAATGGTATTATTGAAAATCATGAACCATTACGGGAGAAAATGATCGCTGAGGGCTATTCATTCCGTTCAGAAACAGACACGGAAGTCGTGGCTCATCTGGTTCACTGGGAACAGCAGCAGCGTGGAGGCACGTTGCGTGACGTTGTTTTACGTGTTATCCCACAGTTACGCGGTGCTTACGGCATGGTGATTATGGACAGCCGTGATCCTGCTGTGTTGGTGGCCGCGCGGTCAGGTAGTCCGTTAGTGGTGGGACTCGGCGTTGGTGAAAACTTTATCGCGTCTGATCAGTTAGCGTTGTTACCTGTGACACGTCGCTTTATCTACCTGGAAGAAGGGGATATTGCTGAAGTAACACGTCGTACTGTCACCATCGTCAACCGGGAGGGGGATGAAGTCGAACGCCCCGATGTTGAATCTTCTCTGCAGTATGATGCTGGTGACAAGGGCCCGTATCGTCACTATATGCAAAAAGAGATTTTTGAGCAGCCAGAGGCGATCAAAAATACGCTCAGCGGTCGGGTCAGTCAGGGAAAAATTGCTTTCTCTGAGTTGAAGGATGAGGCTTTGGCGCAACTTTCGCAAATTGAGCATATTCAGATTGTTGCCTGTGGGACATCTTATAACTCCGGATTGGTCGCGCGTTACTGGTTTGAATCTCTGGCCGGTGTGCCTTGTGATGTGGAAATTGCTTCAGAATTTCGCTATCGCCAGCCAGCCAGACGTAAAAACAGTTTATTGATTACCCTGTCTCAGTCGGGAGAAACCGCAGATACTCTGGCCGCCTTACGCCTATCAAAAACACTCGGTTTTCTTGGCTCTCTGGCGATTTGTAATGTGGCTGGCTCATCGTTGGTACGTGAATCAGACTGGTCTTTGATGACCAAAGCCGGAGCTGAGATTGGCGTGGCATCCACCAAGGCATTCACTACCCAGTTAACAGTACTATTGATGCTGGTGGCGGTGGTGAGCCGTCTTCAGGGGCGTGAACCGGAAATTGAGCAGGAAATCGTCCATGCGTTGCATGCTCTGCCAAATCGGATTGATCAACTGCTGGATCAGGATGGAGCGATTGAAAAACTGGCCGAAGCATTCTCAGATAAACATCATGCACTCTTCCTGGGACGTGGTGACCAGTACCCTATCGCTATGGAAGGGGCACTGAAGTTGAAAGAGATCTCCTACATTCATGCTGAAGCCTATGCTGCCGGAGAGTTGAAACATGGTCCGCTGGCGCTGATTGATGCCGATATGCCGGTAGTGGTGGTGGCTCCGCACAACGATTTACTGGAAAAACTGAAATCTAATATTGAAGAAGTTCGCGCCAGAGGTGGATTATTGTACGTGTTTGCTGACAGCAATGCGGGTTTCAACAGTACAGCGGATATGCGTATTATTCCGTTACCGCATGTGGAAGAGGTGATTGCACCGTTGTTTTACACCATACCGCTTCAGTTACTGGCCTATCATGTTGCCTTGATTAAAGGTACCGATGTGGATCAGCCTCGTAATCTGGCGAAATCGGTAACAGTTGAGTAACCCTTCACCGGTGGTTGATTTTTCAGCGCGATACTGAAAAACCACTACGGGCAAATTTACCCTGTCTTGCAGAGGGGGATAATCCCCCTCTGCGTCAGCTTATCGGCTGCGCCATACACCCCGAATAGGTCGGGCAAAGTGGGCCAGGACAGCAATCATGCATACTTCAATGGAGACAGACCAGTAAATATGACCCAGGATTTCACTCCATAATTCATATCCGTTTAAATTCCACAACCAACCAACGGCACCATCTGCATATGCCGGGTTTCTGAAACCCAAAAGCGGGATCAGGAACCCGTGCATGGCAACAGTAATCACGATGCCATAAAAAGCACCATACCACAGACGGACAGTGTTCCAGCTGTAGGATATCGCAACATAAACAAAGGCAAACACGAAGCTGAACAGCCAGTGATATAATGTCACTGCGCCAGGAACAAGGACGCCCTGATACAGGTAGTCAAGAGAGTGAGAATTGAAATTAAGCCAGCCTAACCACGCATCGATGTTTGCAGCAGGTGGTGAAATTTCACCGGGTTGGCGAGGTGGCATATTAACTTCAGAACCCCACTTAACCAGCGAGCTAAAAAAACCACCAATCAGTGTCGTCCAGATTATCACCTGCCTGTCGACTTTATTTTTTAGCATGTTATCCATCCTTTTTTTTATGATTAATCGATATGTTCAGACGCTATACGCCTTACCACCCTGATACTGTAAAGGATCCTGAGTTAAGTAAAAACTGATATAAGTCAGTCAAATTGCACGATGTTATTTCAGCGTTTAGGCGTCAAGCGTCTTTTCCCGTACGCAAATAGGCTCAGTCTGGCCTGATTGTCATAAAAGTGTAATATTTGGTACATTTTACTGTCATCAAAGTGTCCTATTTTGCACTCAGTACAGCATACTTATGTTTTCAAACAGTCATATCTGATTAACCCCCTGGAGGGAAAATGGCACTGATGCACAACACGCTGGCGAAATTCGTGGCAGTCACCCTTTCACTGAGCACCGTTTCAGCAATGGCGGCGACTAATCTGACAGGGGCTGGTGGTACGTTCCCGGCTCCGGTCTACAATAAATGGGCAGCAGAGTACAATACCAATACTGGTGTTCAGGTGAACTACCAGGGGATCGGCTCATCAGGCGGTGTTAAACAGATTATCGCCAAAACCGTCGATTTTGGTGCCTCTGATGCTCCAATGAAAGATGAGGATCTGGAAAAGAACGGTCTGTTTCAGTTTCCTACCGTAATTGGTGGTGTGGTACTGGCTGTGAATATACCTGGTATTAAATCAGGTGATCTTACCCTCGATGGTAAGACTGTAGGTGATATCTATCTCGGGACCATCACTAAATGGAACGACCCGGCGATTGTTAAACTGAATCCGCACGCCAAATTACCTGATAGCAACATCAACGTTGTTCGTCGTGCAGATGGTTCCGGTACCTCTTTTGTCTTTACCAGCTACCTGTCAAAAGTAAACAGCGACTGGAGTAGCAAGATTGGTAAAGGCAATACCGTTAACTGGCCGACCGGTTTGGGTGGAAAGGGTAACGACGGTGTAGCTGCTTTTGTTCAGCGTCTTCCGGGATCAATTGGTTACGTTGAGTATGCTTATGCTAAACAGAACAACCTTGCCTATACAAAACTGATTGATGCTGATGGTAAAGCAGTAGCTCCAAGTGAGAAGAGTTTCAGTGATGCGGCGAAAGGCGCTGACTGGAGCAAATCGTTCGCTCAGGATCTGACTTTCCAGAAAGGTGAAAATGCCTGGCCTATTACGTCAACCACTTTCATTTTGATTCACAAAGAACAGGCTGATGCCGAAAAAGGCGCAACCGTGCTCAAGTTCTTTGACTGGGCTTACAAAAACGGTGCGAAAACTACAGCTGCACTGGACTATGCTTCTTTACCAGAGTCAGTGGTAAATGAAATCCGTGCTGCCTGGAAAAGTAATATCAAAGATAGCTCAGGTAAGGCATTATACTAAGCGGTAGCAAGGGTTATTTTCATGTACCCTTAATTTGTGAGGCGGCTTGATGCCGCCTCAACACATCTAACATCCGAGAATACTATGGCCGCAATCAAGCCGACTATAAAAGCCCCCGGGAAAAATGGAGACATCATCTTTGGTGCGCTGGTTAAACTGGCAGCCTTGGTTGTGTTACTGCTTCTTGGTGGGATCATCGTATCGCTTATTTTCTCTTCCTGGCCGAGTATTCAAAAATTTGGATTCTCATTCCTGTGGACCAAAACATGGGATGCGCCTAATGAAGAGTTTGGTGCTCTGGTACCTATCTACGGTACCCTGGTCACCTCTGTGATTGCACTATTGATTGCCGTGCCTGTGAGTTTCGGTATCGCTCTGTTTTTGACTGAACTGGCACCGGGGTGGTTACGTCGCCCGTTAGGCGTTGCGATTGAACTTCTCGCTGCGATTCCCAGTATTGTTTATGGTATGTGGGGGTTGTTTGTTTTTGCTCCACTGTTTGCGACCTATTTCCAGGCTCCGGTAGGTGACATCCTCTCGTCTGTGCCTATTGTGGGAGCGTTATTTTCTGGTCCGGCTTTCGGGATTGGTATTCTGGCTGCAGGTATTATCCTTGCTATCATGATTATCCCCTACATCGCCTCTGTGATGCGCGATGTGTTTGAACAGACGCCAGTGATGATGAAAGAGTCAGCCTATGGTATTGGTTGTACAACATGGGAAGTTATCTGGCGCATTGTCTTGCCTTTCACCAAAAATGGGGTGATAGGCGGAATTATGCTGGGGTTGGGGCGCGCGCTGGGTGAGACTATGGCGGTGACCTTTATTATTGGAAATACCTATCAGCTTTCCAGTGCCTCATTATTTGAACCAGGTAATAGTATTACCTCTGCACTGGCTAACGAGTTTGCTGAAGCAGAATCGGGAGTACATACAGCGGCATTGATGGAATTAGGGCTCATTCTTTTTATTATTACGTTTATTGTGCTGGCTTGCTCTAAATTGATGATACTGAAACTCTCGAAAAACGAAGGTGCCCGTTCATGACATCCTCTGTTTTACACTCCAATCCAAAACTGGATGCCACTCGCAGTAAAATGCAGACATGGCGGCGGATAAAAAATCGCATTGCGCTGACGCTTTCCATGCTGACAATGGCGTTTGGTTTATTCTGGTTAGTCTGGATCCTGTTCACTACCATCGCTCGTGGCATGGATGGTATGACCCTGTCTCTGTTTATCGAAAGCACTCCCCCACCCAGTACCGCTGGTGGTGGTCTGGCTAATGCGATTGTTGGTAGTGGATTACTGATTTTCTGGTCAACGGTGGTGGGTACACCATTGGGGATTCTGGCGGGTATCTATCTCGCAGAATATGGACGAAAATCCTGGTTAGCCGAGGTGATTCGTTTCATTAACGACATTCTGTTGTCTGCGCCATCAATCGTTGTTGGTCTGTTTGTTTACACCGTTGTTGTGGCGCAAATGCAACACTTTTCGGGGCTGGCTGGTGTGATTGCACTGGCATTGTTGCAGATCCCAATTGTCATTCGTACTACTGAAAACATGATGAAGCTGGTGCCTGATAGTTTACGTGAGGCAGCTTATGCTCTGGGAACACCGAAGTGGAAAATGATCGCTTCTATCACCCTCAAAGCCTCTGTTTCAGGAATATTGACAGGTGTTTTGCTGGCGATTGCACGAATTGCCGGTGAAACCGCCCCACTGCTGTTTACGTCGCTCTCCAACCAGTTCTGGAGTACCGATATGATGCAGCCCCTGGCTAACCTGCCGGTGACCATTTTTAAATTCGCGATGAGTCCTTTCCCTGAGTGGCAAAGTCTGGCATGGGCGGGTGTTCTGCTCATTACCCTGTGCGTGTTGTTGCTCAATATCCTGGCTCGGGTAATTTTTTCGAAAAACAGACACTAATTAATAGCGCTGCTTACGGCGGCGCGAATAAGCGAGAAAGAGAATGGCTGAGAACACGTCCGATAATATGATTCAGGTTCGTGATTTAAACTTCTACTATGGAAAATTCCATGCACTGAAGAATATCAATCTGGATATCGCCAGAAACCAGGTAACAGCCTTTATCGGGCCTTCCGGGTGTGGTAAATCCACCTTGCTAAGAACGTTTAACAAAATGTTCGCGTTGTATCCTGAACAACGTGCAGCAGGAGAAATATTACTCGATGGGGAGAACATTCTGACAGATACTCAGGATATCTCACTGTTACGTGCTCGTGTAGGTATGGTGTTTCAAAAACCAACACCCTTTCCAATGTCGATTTATGACAATATTGCCTTTGGTGTGCGTTTGTTTGAAAAACTTTCCCGGGCTGAAATGGATGAGCGTGTTCAGTGGGCACTGACAAAAGCGGCTCTGTGGACAGAAACGAAAGATAAATTACATCAGAGTGGATACAGCCTCTCTGGTGGTCAGCAACAACGTCTGTGTATTGCCCGCGGCATTGCTATTCGTCCGGAAGTTCTGTTGCTGGATGAACCTTGTTCTGCGTTGGATCCTATCTCTACCGGGCGTATAGAAGAGCTGATTACTGAGCTGAAACAAGACTATACGGTTGTTATCGTGACGCACAATATGCAGCAGGCTGCCCGTTGCTCCGATCATACTGCTTTTATGTATCTTGGTGAGCTTATTGAATTCAGCGATACGGATACGTTATTTACTAAACCGTATCAAAAGCAAACTGAAGATTACATCACAGGCCGCTACGGTTGATTTGTCGGAGAAAGAGATGGACAGTTTAAACCTTAATAAACATATCTCCGGTCAGTTCAATGCTGAACTGGAGCACATCCGTACCCAGGTGATGACCATGGGCGGGTTGGTTGAGAAACAACTGACTGACGCAATCACTGCGATGCACAATAAAGATGGTGAGCTGGCTCAACGCGTGATTGATGGCGACCAGGCCGTGAACATGATGGAAGTGTCGATTGACGAAGCCTGTGTACGTATCATTGCAAAGCGACAGCCTACCGCCAGTGACTTACGCCTGGTGATGGCCATCATCAAAACCATTTCAGAACTGGAAAGAATTGGAGATGTTGCAGAAAAAATCAGCCGCACAGCGCTGGAAAAATTTGGACAGCAGCATCAGGCGTTACTGGTAAGTCTTGAATCGCTAGGTAATCACACTGTACAAATGCTACATGATGTACTGGATGCCTTTGCCCGTATGGATCTCAATGCCGCTATCGAGATCTATCGGGAAGATAAAAAAGTCGATCAGGAGTATGAGGGGATAGTTCGCCAGCTGATGACTTATATGATGGAAGACCCTCGTACTATTCCGAGCGTTTTAACAGCGTTATTCTGTGCCCGGGCGATTGAACGAATTGGTGACCGTTGTCAGAATATTTGTGAGATCATTTTTTATTTCGTCAAAGGGCAGGATTTTCGTCATGTTGGTGGTGATCAGCTGGACAAATTGCTGACCGGGGACGAAAACGGCAGCCATCCTGCATGAGTGATGGGCCAGCTCATGCTGGCCCGTTTCCCTTTGTTTGTATGTTTTTCGATTGGAATGCCCTTCTGTGCGCTCTATACTTGGCACACATTTTTTTGACAGGGAATTTCCATGACTATCAAGACGCCTCATAAAGGCGCTACGCCAGGTAAAGCCATGCTGGCCGCTGTGAGTGGTTATGCAATGGATGGTTTTGATTTGCTAATCCTCGGCTTTATGCTCCCCGCAATCAGTTTATCATTACATCTCGATTCTTCTCAGGCCGGCTCTCTGGTGACCTGGACCCTCATTGGTGCAGTTATCGGCGGGATTATCTTTGGTCACCTCAGTGACAGATTAGGTCGTATTCGTGTACTGACCTTCACTATCCTGATGTTTTCTGTTTTTACCGGATTATGTGCCGTCGCCCAGGGATACTGGGACTTGCTGACCTATCGGACCCTTGCGGGTATGGGATTAGGGGGTGAGTTTGGTATTGGTATGGCGCTGATCGCTGAAACTTGGCCGGCTAAAAAAAGAAATCGCGCATCAGCGTGGGTGGGAATGGGGTGGCAGTTAGGTGTCTTGCTGGCCGCTTTTCTTACTCCTCTGCTATTAGAGTTTATTGACTGGCGCGGTGTCTTTCTTGTTGGATTGCTGCCCGCGCTGCTTTCTTTTTTGATTCGTAAAGGAATGGGCGAGCCTGAAGAATTTACCCGGCAGGTTAAACAGCAAACGGAAATATCCTTTCTTGATCGACTGAAATTATTGTTTAAGGACAGAGCAACAGGTAAAGCCAGTATTGGTATTTTCATACTCTGCTCAGTACAAAATTTTGGCTATTACGGATTGATGATTTGGATGCCTACCTATCTCTCTTCAAGTTTTGAATTTTCTCTCACTAAATCAGGACTGTGGACTGCGGTGACCGTGGTAGGGATGACTTTCGGTATTTGGTTATTTGGTGTACTGGCTGATCGTTTCGCCAGATGGAAAATTTTCCTTTTGTACCAGGTCGGTGCCGTTGTGATGGTTTTTGTTTATGCACAATTGAAAGATCCGACGGTTATGCTGTTTGCTGGTGCTTTGATGGGGATGTTTGTTAATGGCATGATTGGTGGGTATGGGGCGTTAATATCGGATACTTACCCGGTAGAAGTCAGAGCAACCGCACAGAATGTATTGTTCAATCTTGGCCGTGGTGTAGGTGGTTTTGGCCCGCTGGCCATTGGTCTGCTGATGGATGAGTGGTCTTTTGTGGTAGCGATCAGTTTGCTGGCGCTGATCTATCTGCTGGATGTTATCGCGACACTGTTCTTAGTACCTAAAAATCAGAGTAATGATGACCGATTGGGTGCGATAGGCTAAACCATATAAGTTAACAGACCTGTTGCGTGGGCTATTGAAGCGCCCGGGTCTGTTACCTTTGATGTGCTTCCTGTTATTCTGCCCACACTACTTTGTTTCTTCCTGTCCTTTTTGCCTCATACAGTGCTGCATCAGCGCGTTCAATCAGTAGCTGCAATGTTTCTTCTTTTTTCAACTCAGCAACGCCAAGAGAGAGTGTTACCGGGCTGATCTGGTCGGGTTTCATCTCTTAAACGCCTTTGCGAATACGTTCTGCAAGGAGGATACCTTGCTTCAGAGAGCTGTCAGGAATGATAATTAAAAACTCTTCCCCTCCCCAGCGCACGGCAATATCTTTTTCCCGGATGAGGTTCTCCACCATATCCGCCAGGCTTTTTAAAACACTATCCCCGGCAGTATGTCCATAATGGTCATTGATAGATTTGAAATGATCGATGTCGCAGATCATAAGACAGAAGCGTATCCCGGAGAAGTGGAATGCATTGACGTGTTGCTCGAGAGCTTGCTCGCCGGCACGACGGTTATACAATCCGGTGAGAGGATCCCGGTTTGCTATTTCACGTAGTTTTTTTCGCGCACGACTCGTTCACTGACATCACGGCTGATGCTGACATAATGCGTGATATCACCTTTGCTATTTAGCAGGGCCGAAATACTTTGCTCTGTATAAAAAACAGAACCGTTACGGTGTTTATTAGTGAAAATGGTGCGTAACACTTTATTCTTTTGCTGACTCTTTTTGAAATGTACGAAAAACGCTTCATCATGGTTTGTTGAATGCAATATACTGGTTTTCTTACCGATAATATCGTCAATCTCATAACCGGTCAGCAGATGGAAAGCTTCATTGGCAAAGACGATAGTTGATGAACGATCAGTGATAAAAACAGGGTCGGGCGCAACATTTAACGCCTGAGCCAGCAGGTCACGATCCTGTTCGATACAAATCCGCTGGCTTATATTCTGCTGCACGGAAACAAAGTGGGTAACGGTGTCAGATTTATCACGAACCGGTGAGATATTCCATTGTACAACGTAGCTGCTACCATCCGACCGGTAGTTCACTGTTGATCCTTCAAAAAAGCGATGTTCTTTCAGACACTCTCTTACACGTTGAATGACCTCTGGATCAGTATCATCCCCCTGTAAAATATGCGGAGATTTTCCCAATAATTGCTCAAGAGAATAACCTGTCATTGCACAAAATGCCGGATTGGCATAGACAATAAACGGCCCGCCATCGGTCATTTTGGCATCAGTAATAAGCACTGCATTGTAGGATTGCGCAACCGCAGCCTCGAGCAGTGCTAAACGTTGGTCAGAACGACTCATATGTTTTATCTCCACCCTGTCCCGGTCTGCTGGTGATTATCTGGTTGTCGGTGAAGTAATCTGCTCCCGTTTGTTTGGAAAACACAGTGAAACCAGAGGCGATACCCAGGGTACAACTTTGTATAGTGTGTAACAGTAAGTCTCTTTCAGACTCAATCTTCGCTGTTTGAGAGGGTTTTTCCCTTAAAAGCCTGACATCAATTCCTTGTCGGGTCGCAATAATCGTCAATGAAAAATAACGCGATGAACCGTATACAGTATAGACTGTTTTACATAGGTTTTTTTTTATTCAATTTACTTCAAGTTATTGTTATCTATAATTTTTTGTTTTTTTTATCTCATTATTAAGGTTTTTTAGGGTTATTTTTGGTTTGATTCAGTCATAAATGGTGTAAAAAAAGTCAAATATTGAGGGTAAATAAAAAGACAAAGTCCCACGGTAAGGTGACTTAGGTAGGCCGAACGCGCTCCATCTGCAGTGAATGAAGCTAAGGGTGTTATTTTACGTTACGATAGGAGAAAACTTTTTCTCATTATTGGAAGGGTCACAATGCATACTCCCGGTCTTTTACAACGGATGTTCAAATTGCAGGAGCATGGTACGACAGCGAAAACAGAAGTGATCGCTGGCTTCACTACTTTTTTTACGATGGTGTATATCGTCTTTGTTAATCCACAAATTCTGGGTATAGCCGGGATGGATACTCAGGCGGTATTCGTTACCACCTGCCTGATTGCAGCACTCGGAAGCATTTTAATGGGGCTGGTTGCTAATCTGCCTGTCGCGCTGGCTCCTGCCATGGGATTAAATGCATTTTTTGCTTTCGTTGTTGTCGGAGCGATGGGCATCTCCTGGCAGACAGGAATGGGGACTATCTTCTGGGGTGCGCTTGGTCTATTCGTATTAACGCTGTTACGCGTACGCTACTGGTTGATTGCCAGTATCCCACTGAGTCTGCGGGTAGGAATCAGTGCGGGTATTGGTTTGTTTATTGCCATGATTGGTCTCAAAAACGCGGGTATCGTGGTTGCCAATAAAGAAACATTGATGGCGATTGGTGATTTAACTTCTCATAGTGTATTACTGGGTGCACTGGGATTTTTCATCATAGCTATCCTCGCTTCCCGTCAGGTTCATCTGGCAGTCCTTATTGCTATTGTGGTCACCACGGCTATCGGAGTGATGTTAGGTGATGTGAAATGGCAAGGCATCTTCTCTGCTCCTACTGGAGTGACATCAATTCTGGGTCAGGTCGATTTGGCGGGTTCTTTTAACATGGGCATGGCGGGGATCATCTTCTCATTCATGCTGGTTAATCTGTTTGATTCCTCGGGTACCTTGATTGGTGTAACGGACAAAGCGGGACTGACTGACGATAAAGGACGGTTTCCCCGTATGAAGCAGGCCTTGTATGTCGACAGTGTCAGTTCAGTCACCGGAGCCTATTTGGGCACCTCTTCGGTTACCGCCTATATAGAGAGTTCTTCAGGTGTTGCCATTGGCGGAAGAACCGGTCTGGTAGCCGTTGTAACCGGAATCTTATTTCTGCTGGTCATGTTCCTTTCACCACTGGCGAAAATGGTGCCACCGTATGCTGCGGCGGGTGCTCTGATTTATGTTGGGGTGCTGATGACATCCAGTCTGGTACGGGTAAAGTGGGATGACCTTACAGAAGCTGTTCCGGCATTTCTGACGGCTGTAATGATGCCTTTCACCTTCTCGATTACTGAGGGCATAGCGTTGGGCTTTATTGCTTATTGTGTAATGAAGCTGGGAAGCGGACGCTGGCGTGAGATGAATCCTTGTGTGCTGGTAGTGGCACTCTTGTTTATCTTAAAGATAGTGTTTATTGACAGCCACTAAGAACTGGACACGGTATGATATTTATCACCGGGTCAGTGACACATCGTGTGACATGGGACCCGGTGATAGTACTCACTTACCAATGCAAAAACTGGAGAAGATGCGGCCTAGCAGATCATCAGAAGTAAACTCTCCGGTAATTTCACTTAATGTGTGTTGCGCAAGACGTAACTCCTCAGCCAGCAGTTCTCCGGCTTGTGCACTTATTAATGCCGTTTTGCCTTGCATCAGATGATTTGCCGCACTTTCAAGAGCCTGCAAATGGCGGCGGCGAGCAAGAAATCCGCCTTCCATATGAGTGGTATAGCCCATACTCTGTTTCAGATGCTCCCTGAGCAAGTCAACGCCTTCCCCTGTTCTGGCTGAGAGGCGAATCAGTGAGTAACCATTCACTTCTTCTGTTTCGAGCGATTCTTCAGTTATATCAACTTTATTACGAATAACGGTGACAGGGATCGAAGCCGGAACCCGGCTGATAAAGTCAGACCAAATCATTGCTGGATCTGTAGCCGTGGTGGTGGTGCCATCCACCATCAACAATAAACGATCAGCCTGTTCGATTTCATGCCATGCCCGGGCAATACCAATGCGTTCGACTTCATCACCTGCTTCGCGTAATCCCGCAGTATCAATAATATGCAGTGGCATGCCATCAAGGTGTATCTGTTCACGTAATACATCACGGGTGGTACCTGCTATCTCGGTGACGATAGCCGCCTCACGCCCAGCCAGTGCATTCAACAGGCTGGATTTCCCGGCATTCGGACGGCCAGCAATCACGACTTTCATCCCTTCACGTAACAGACTTCCCTGATGGGCCTGCTGGCGAACGTCATCCAGTTGTGTGATAACCTGATTGAGTTGTGCTTCAATTTTACCGTCAGAGAGAAAATCAATCTCTTCGTCAGGAAAATCAATCGCCGCCTCCACATAGATACGCAGATGAATAAGCATTTCGACTAATTGATCGATGTGCTGTGAAAAAGCACCTTGTAGTGAGTTGAGCGCAGAACGCGCAGCCTGTTCAGTACTGGCATCAATTAAATCTACAATGGCTTCCGCCTGAGCTAAATCTAGTTTGTCGTTGAGAAAAGCGCGTTCAGAAAACTCACCTGGGCGGGCAATGCGTACGTTGGGAAGGGCTGCAATTCGTTTTAGTAGCAAATCCATGATGACCGGGCCACCATGCCCCTGTAATTCCAGCACATTCTCACCGGTAAAAGAGTGCGGGGCGGGAAACCATAATGCAATACCCTGATCAAGCACTGAACCATCACTGTCGAAAAAAGGTACATAGTTAGCATGGCGCGGCGCTGGGCACTTACCGAGTAACGCTGTGGCTACTTCTGCTGCATAGTTACCAGATACTCTGATGATCCCAACACCACCACGGCCAGGAGGGGTTGCCTGTGCAACAATTGTGTCACTGTGGCTCATGATAACCTCATTTTAAAGACAAAAAAGGCGGTCTGCTGACCGCCTTATTATTCTGTTTACCGCAAAGTTGTAGCGGTACTCACTAATCAGCTGGCTTTTTTCTTATCGCGGCTATGCAAGCCTCGTTTCTCCAGACCACGATAAATCAGCTGCTGCTGAATGATAGTGACCAGGTTACTGACGATATAGTAAAGCACCAGACCTGACGGGAACCACAGGAAGAAGACCGTGAAGATGACCGGCATAAAGGTCATGATCTTCTGCTGCATTGGGTCAGCAACCGTAGTGGGTGACATTTTCTGGATAAAGAACATCGTCACACCCATCAGGATGGGTAAAATATAGTAAGGATCCTGAGCTGCAAGATCGTGGATCCATAATGCGAAAGGCGCATGACGTAATTCTACCGATCCCATCAGCATATAGTAGAGCGCCAGGAAGATAGGCATCTGTACGATAAGAGGCAGGCAACCACCTAACGGATTAACTTTCTCCGTTTTATACAGCGCCATCATTTCCTGACTCATCCGCTGTTTATCATCACCTAAACGTTCACGCATCGCCTGTATTTTAGGCTGTAGCATGCGCATTTTCGCCATTGAGGTGTATTGCGCTTTAGTCAGCGGGTACATGATTCCGCGGACGATAAAGGTGATAACGATGATTGAAAAGCCCCAGTTACCGGTAAAGCTGTGCAGAAACTTCAGTAACTTAAACAGTGGCTGTGAAATGAACCATAACCAACCGTAGTCAACGGTTAAATCAAGATGCGGGGCGATAGCCGCCATTTTATCCTGAATTTCCGGGCCAACCCATAGCGTTGCGGCGAGGTTTTGCTCACTGCCTGCTGGAATGACCACCGCCGAAGATTTATAACCCGTTGCTGCTATACCATTACCTAAGTTACTGGTATAAAGCAGGTTACTTCCGGCAGTACGTGGCACCCATGCTGTGGCGAAATATTGCTGTAACATCGCTATCCAGCCATTGGCGGTAGTGACATTCAGATTTTCATTCTCACTGACTTTGTCAAATTTATACTTTTCGTAATTGGTTTCGCTACCTGAATAAGCGATACCGCGGAAAGTATGCAGGGCAAAGTTGCTGCTACCAGTATCGCGGTGTTTTGGCAGTTCAATCGTCTGTTTCAACTGACCGAACATCGCTATTTCCAGTGGTTGTGAGCTGGTATTATTTATATGGTAATCAACATTAATTGCATATTCACCGCGTTTGAGCACGAAAGTTTTGGTGTATTGCACACCATTACTGCCCGTGTAACTTAAAGGGATATGCAACTCGTTTTGCCCGTCTGCAAGGGTAAAGGTTGTTTGCGGACTGGTATACAGAGGACGATCACCATTTGCCGGATTATCAGGACCATCACGGCCTGTTAAGCCACTCTGTGCCTGATAAAGAAAGGCTGGAGTCGTTTCAAGCAAAGTGAAGGGGCGATCTGATCCCAGAGTATCGGGATAAGTCAGCAGTTCTGCCTGATCAATGTCTCCGCCTCTGGTATTAATTTTCAGGGACAGCACGTCGGTCTTGACCGTGATCTGTTGTCCCTGACCGCTGGCGGTGAGGCCCTGGCTGGTGAGGTCACCGTTAGCACTGCTCGTGTTTTGGGTACTCTGGGTCTGGAGTGGCTTAGGAGCATGATCCGTCTGCCAGGCCTGCCAGAGCATAAAAGACACGAACAGAAAAGCGATGATAAAAAGATTACGTTGCGAATCCATCGTTAATGTTCTCTGGTATCAATGTTTATTTAGGTGGAACCGGGTCGTTACCACCAGGGTTAAGTGGATGACATTTTAATACGCGTTTTACTGTCAACCAACTTCCTTTTATCACACCAAACCTGCGTAATGCCTCAATACTGTATTGAGAACAGCTTGGGTGAAAGCGGCAATGAGGACCTAATAGTGGACTGATCACGCGTTGATAAACGCGGAGCAGCGCGATCAGGAACCGCGAGCCAGGCGACAATGGCGACGCCATATTTTCTCCAACGCTTCCATCAATGCCTGGTTATCCAGGTCAGCAATCCCTTTTTTTGCCACAACAACAAAATCCATAGCCGGAAGTGCATGCTGGCGCAAACGGAAACTTTCACGAGTTAATCGTTTAATCCGGTTACGTTCATGTGCACGTTTGACATGTTTTTTAGCGACTGTGAGACCGATGCGGGGATGCCCCAGCGAATTAAGACGGCCAAGTATAGTCAGTTGTGGCGTGCCGGCTCTTTGAGGTTGCTGGAAGACGAAAGTGAAATGAGTGGGAGTTAACAAACGTAACTCCCTGGGAAATGCGAGCTTAACCACTCAGCGGTTAGCTTTTATTACTTAGAAACGGTCAGACGTGAACGGCCTTTAGCACGACGACGTGCAAGAACCTGACGACCATTTTTTGTTGCCATACGAGCACGGAAACCGTGTGAACGGTTACGCTTCAGTACGGACGGTTGAAAAGTGCGTTTCATGGCGATTTCTACCTAAACTTGAAAATTTCACTTGGGAATGCGCATTACGAATCAGTTCAACTGAATCTGCGCCTCAGTGTATCTTTATATTAAAGAGGCGGGATTGTAATAACTGTACACTCCGGAGTCAATTGACTTTGCGTTATAACGCAACGCCTGTATGTTGTTCAGACCCATCAATCGTCTGATTCAGTCCGGGTACAACCTACAAGATGTGCGATTATACGTGCTCAGCGATAAAGCGCAAGGATCACCACCGATCCTATTGTGATCGTGTTGATAATCAGCGTGATGCCACAGCCTGTGGATAAATAGCCCGAATCTGTGCAGAAAAAGAAGATCTCTGAGGCACTTTGCGCTATGATCGGCCCCTTCCGCTGGTGATCGATGCGATCTTTCAGGGCGGAAGCCGCTAATGATGGTTCGCATCCTGCTTTTCCTGCGAGCCTCAACAAGTAATGAAATTACCGCATAACACTTTTTCTGATCGAACGTTTTCGAGTGGAGTCCGCCGTGTCACTAACGCTTTGGCAACAGTGCCTTGCCCGCTTGCAGGATGAGCTCCCTGCGACTGAATTCAGTATGTGGATCCGCCCACTGCAGGCAGAGTCAAACGGCAACACGCTGGCACTCTATGCCCCCAATCGTTTTGTTCTCGATTGGGTAAGAGATAAATACATAAATAATATCAATGCGTTATTAAATGAGTTCTGCGGTATTGATACTCCTCTCCTGCGTTTTGAAGTCGGCAGTAAACCTCCTGTTTCTCGTCAGATAAGCCAGCCAGTAGCTGCTACGACACCGGCGATGGAACGTTCTGTACCACAACGCCCCAGCTGGGACACCACCCCGGCACCGGCTGAGCTCTCGTACCGCTCAAATGTGAACACCCGGCATAACTTTGATAATTTTGTTGAAGGGAAATCGAACCAGTTGGCGCGGGCAGCTGCCCGACAAGTGGCTGATAACCCAGGCGGTGCTTACAATCCACTTTTTCTTTATGGTGGTACAGGATTAGGTAAAACACACCTTTTACACGCGGTTGGCAATGGGATTATGGCGCGTAAAGCCAATGCGAAAGTGGTGTATATGCATTCTGAGCGTTTTGTCCAGGACATGGTAAAAGCGCTGCAGAATAATGCGATTGAAGAGTTCAAACGTTATTATCGTTCTGTGGATGCGTTACTGATTGACGATATTCAGTTTTTTGCTAATAAAGAGCGTTCTCAGGAGGAATTTTTTCATACCTTCAACGCGCTGCTGGAAGGCAATCAACAAATCATACTGACTTCAGACCGTTACCCTAAAGAGATAAACGGCGTGGAAGATCGGTTGAAATCCCGTTTTGGCTGGGGATTGACAGTGGCGATTGAGCCACCCGAACTGGAAACCCGTGTGGCTATTCTGATGAAAAAAGCCGATGAAAACGACATTCGTTTGCCCGGCGAGGTGGCTTTTTTCATTGCCAAGCGATTGCGGTCTAATGTACGAGAACTGGAAGGGGCGTTAAACCGGGTGATTGCCAATGCAAATTTTACCGGGCGTGCCATTACCATTGATTTTGTCCGTGAAGCTCTGCGTGACTTGCTTGCTCTGCAGGAAAAGCTGGTAACTATTGATAATATTCAAAAAACAGTTGCCGAGTATTACAAAATTAAAGTGGCTGATTTGCTTTCTAAACGTCGTTCTCGTTCAGTCGCTCGTCCGCGACAGATGGCGATGGCGATGGCTAAAGAGCTTACCAATCACAGTTTGCCGGAAATCGGTGATGCTTTCGGGGGTCGTGATCACACCACGGTGTTGCATGCTTGTCGTAAAATAGAGCAGCTTCGTGAAGAAAGTCATGACATTAAAGAAGATTTTTCAAATCTCATCAGAACATTATCTTCCTGACACTATGAAATTTATTGTAGAACGAGAGCAATTACTCAAACCATTACAACAAGTCACCAGCCCATTAGGTGGACGCCCGACACTGCCTATTTTAGGTAATCTTCTTCTGCAGGTGAGTGAGGGGGTGTTGCTGCTGACGGGCACAGATCTGGAAATGGAGATGGTGGCCCGTGTCTCTTTACAGCATGATCATGCTCCAGGCGCCACAACCGTTCCGGCACGAAAATTTTTTGATATTTGCCGCGGTTTGCCTGAAGGGGCAGAAATCAGCGTAGTACTCGATGGCGATCGCATGTTAGTGCGCTCAGGCCGTAGCCGTTTTTCACTATCGACACTACCTGCCAGCGATTTTCCCAATCTTGATGACTGGCAGAGCGAAGTGGAGTTTACACTACCTCAGGCGACAATGAAGCGTCTGATTGAAGCAACCCAGTTTTCAATGGCGCATCAGGATGTGCGCTATTATCTCAATGGTATGTTATTTGAAACAGAAGCCGAAGAGCTGCGTACTGTCGCAACCGACGGACATCGACTGGCTGTCTGTTCGATGCCTGTTGGCCAGAGACTCCCCGGGCACTCAGTGATAGTGCCTCGCAAAGGGGTGATGGAATTGGTGCGTTTGCTGGATAACGGTGATGCATCTTTGCAATTACAGATTGGCAGCAATAATATTCGAGCCCATGTAGGCGATTTTATTTTCACCTCGAAGCTGGTTGATGGCCGCTTTCCTGATTACCGCCGGGTATTGCCTAAAAATCCTGATAAAACGCTTGAAGCGAGCTGTGATCTGCTTAAACAAGCATTCTCACGTGCGGCTATTCTCTCTAATGAAAAGTTTCGTGGTGTGCGGTTGTACATCAGTGAAAATCAACTCAAGATCACGGCGAACAATCCTGAACAGGAAGAGGCAGAAGAGATACTCGATGTCAGTTACGCTGGCGCTGATTTAGAAATCGGTTTCAATGTCAGTTATTTGCTTGATGTTCTTAATGCACTGAAATGTGAGCATGTCAGATTACTATTAACCGACTCTGTTTCCAGTGTGCAAATCGAGGATGCAGCGAGTCAGCATGCGGCTTATGTCGTGATGCCAATGCGCTTATAGCACAATAAAAGAGTGGCTGAGGCGGTTATCGATACGGATGACACTTTACTGAAAGCGAGAGCACGTTTTCATGTCGGTTTACCTCACCGTTATCGTAATGTAGCCTGAGGGGCACCTTTCCGGAATTAAGTAAAATGGCCTTAACCCGCCTGTTAATCAAAGATTTTCGTAATATTGCTGATGCCGATCTGACATTATCCCCGGGATTTAATTTTTTAGTCGGGGAGAATGGTAGTGGTAAAACCAGCGTGCTGGAAGCTATCTACACGCTGGGTCATGGGCGTGCCTTTCGTAGTTTACTGGCGGCAAGAGTAATTCGTCATGAGCAACCCGCTTTTGTCCTTCATGGCAAAATTAGTAGTCCGCTGCATGATATTGCGCTTGGACTGACTAAAAATCGTGAAGGGGAAAGTAACGTCCGTATTAATGGTGTAGATGGGCATAAAATCGCTGAACTGGCGCAGATATTGCCCATACAATTGATTACGCCAGAAGGCTTTACGTTACTGAATGGCGGGCCGAAATACCGGCGCGCTTATCTTGACTGGGGCTGCTTTCATAATGTGGCCGGTTTTTTTGCCGCCTGGGGGCAGCTACGCAGACTATTGAAACAACGAAACGCTGCGTTACGTCAGGTGAGCCGCTATGCACAGATTCAGCCGTGGGATCGCCAGCTGGTTCCGCTGGCAGAGCAAATTAGTCAGTGGCGCGAAGCGTACACTGCGGCTATCGCGGAAAAAATAAATACCACATGCGCACTGTTCTTACCTGAGTTTTCCCTTACCTGCTCTTATCAGCGGGGATGGGATAAGCAAAGCGATTACGGTGAATTACTTGAGCGCCAGTTTGAGCGCGACAGGGCTTTGACTTATACCGCCAGTGGCCCTCATAAAGCGGACTTTCGTCTGCGCGCAGAGGGTGTGCCTGTTGAAGATTTACTTTCGCGTGGGCAGTTAAAATTACTGATGTGTGCGCTGAGACTGGCTCAGGGAGAGTTCCTCACTGAAAAAAAGGGTCAGCGCTGCCTCTACCTGATAGATGATTTTGCTTCGGAGCTGGATGATACGCGGCGTAATTTACTGGCATCGCGTCTGAAAGCAACTCAGGCCCAGGTTTTTGTCACGGCCATCGGTGCTGAACAGGTGTTCGCTATGGATGATGAAAAGGGCAAGATGTTCCTTGTGGAACAGGGTAAAATAGTAGTTCAACCTAAAGTTTAAGTGAGCGAGAAACGTTGATGTCGAATTCTTATGACTCCTCAAGTATCAAAGTATTGAAAGGACTGGATGCGGTACGTAAACGCCCGGGTATGTATATCGGTGACACTGATGATGGCACGGGTTTACATCATATGGTATTCGAGGTTGTGGATAACGCCATCGACGAAGCACTCGCCGGCCATTGCAAAGATATTATCGTTACGATTCATTCGGATAATTCAGTTTCAGTACAGGATGATGGACGAGGTATCCCAACAGGCATCCATGAGGAGGAAGGAGTCTCTGCTGCCGAAGTGATCATGACCGTGCTGCATGCGGGCGGCAAATTTGATGACAACTCCTATAAAGTATCAGGTGGATTGCACGGTGTTGGGATTTCGGTGGTGAATGCTCTGTCGGAAAAACTCGAGCTGACTATCCGTCGTGAGGGAAAAGTACACCAGCAAACTTACTTACATGGCGTGCCACAGGCACCATTAAATGTAACGGGTGAAACCAGCCAGACAGGGACCCGGGTCCGTTTTTGGCCAAGCCACGAAACATTTACCAATGTGACGGATTTTGAGTATGAAATCCTGTCAAAGCGCCTGCGTGAACTCTCTTTCTTAAATTCAGGTGTTTCTATCCGGCTGGAAGATAAGCGTGATGATAAGCAGGATCACTATCACTATGAAGGCGGCATCAAAGCATTCGTCGAATATCTTAACCGTAATAAAACACCGATTCATCCTACCGTATTCTATTTTTCTACAGAGAAAGATGGGATTGGTGTTGAAGTGGCGCTGCAGTGGAATGATGGTTTTCAGGAAAACATTTACTGTTTTACCAACAACATTCCACAGCGTGATGGTGGAACACACTTGGCCGGTTTCCGTGCGGCGATGACGCGTACGCTTAATGCCTATATGGATAAAGAAGGATATAGCAAAAAAGCCAAAGTCAGTGCGACCGGAGATGATGCGCGTGAAGGGCTCATCGCGGTGGTTTCTGTCAAAGTGCCTGACCCTAAGTTTTCTTCTCAGACCAAAGACAAACTGGTGTCGTCAGAAGTTAAATCAGCGGTTGAACAGCAGATGAATGAACTGCTGGCAGAGTATCTGCTGGAAAATCCGGGTGATGCGAAAATCGTTGTCGGAAAAATCATTGATGCCGCGCGAGCCAGAGAAGCTGCCAGAAGGGCCCGTGAAATGACGCGTCGCAAAGGGGCTCTGGATTTAGCGGGACTGCCCGGTAAGCTGGCTGATTGTCAGGAGCGAGATCCCGCTCTTTCTGAAATCTATCTGGTGGAAGGGGACTCCGCAGGCGGATCAGCAAAACAGGGGCGTAACCGAAAAAATCAGGCTATTTTGCCGCTGAAAGGCAAAATTCTGAATGTGGAAAAAGCCCGTTTTGACAAAATGCTCGCTTCGCAGGAAGTGGCAACGCTGATTACTGCATTGGGATGTGGTATTGGTCGCGATGAATATAATCCGGACAAATTACGCTATCACAGCATCATTATCATGACCGATGCTGATGTGGATGGGTCGCACATCCGTACCTTATTACTGACATTTTTCTATCGTCAGATGCCAGAAATTATCGAACGTGGTCATGTCTATATTGCACAGCCTCCATTGTATAAAGTGAAAAAAGGCAAGCAGGAACAGTACATCAAAGACGATGATGCGATGGATCAATACCAGATTGCTATCGCTCTTGACGGTGCGTCATTACACACTAACGCGAATGCGCCGGCACTGGGCGGAGCCCCGTTAGAAAACCTGGTTGCAGAGTTTAACGGCACCCGCAAGATGATAAAGAGAATGGAGCGTCGCTATCCACAGGCACTACTTCATGCACTGATTTATCGTCCGGTATTGTCTGCGCTGACAAATGAGAGCGATGTGCAATCCTGGCTCGACAGTTTGGTGGGTTATCTCAATCAAAATGAACAGCACGGCAGCACTTATTTGGGTGTTGTGCGACATAATGTTGAGTTATCGCTGTTCGAACCGGTATTGCGCGTACGTACTCATGGCGTAGATACAGATTATCCATTGGATAACGAATTTATTTTCGGTGGCGAATATCGGAAGATCGCGGCTCTTGGCGATAAATTACGGGGTTTGATTGAAGACGATGCCTTTATTGAACGTGGCGACCGTCGGCAGCCAGTCACCAGTTTCGAGCAGGCTGTTGAGTGGTTGGTGAAGGAGTCTCGTCGTGGATTGTCCGTTCAACGATATAAAGGTCTTGGTGAGATGAATCCGGATCAACTTTGGGAAACAACGATGGATCCTGACAGCCGTCGTATGATGCGTGTGACAGTGAAGGATGCGATTGCTGCTGATCAGTTATTCACTACGCTGATGGGGGATGCTGTCGAGCCTCGTCGGGCCTTCATTGAAGAAAATGCATTGCGGGCAGCTAACATAGATATTTGATACTGCGATTAACGGATAACTCAGACATCATGTCGGTTAATTTCAACGTCCTTACCGTCAGGTAAGGACGTTGATAGAAAGTATAAGGTTATGATAATCGAGGTAATAATGCTGACAGCGTCAGTGATTATTCCTCATGACTCTGTGTACTATGTACGATAGTCAGAACCGTTTTTTCAATATTTGGTAAACTGCAGGGCTGAAAAGGGAATCAGATAACTGTGATAAAAACAGATAACTGATGAACTCGCGATCTGAAGGGCTACCGTTTAGCATGCTCTCCAATTAATAAAGTACCAGCTCTGTATAATCAAAAAACAACCCCCAATAATGATAGTGTGTTCCGGCACTGTTACCTCAAAGCCACTGTTTGCTGGTGGTATGCTGAAATGGTGTTTGTCATCCTTTATTTGCGGGTAATAACCTGCCTGCTCATACTCCATGAGCATTCGAGTGTATTAATCATCATCTGAAAAGGGGAAGATATGGCGATAAAACTGATAGCTATCGATATGGATGGAACCTTACTGAACCAGCGACACGAAGTGACGCCAGAAGTTATTGCAGCGATTCATGCGGCGCAGGCAAAGGGCATCGCAATCGTCCTCGCAACCGGACGTCCGTTTGTCGGAGTGCAAAGTTACTTACAAGTATTGCAATTACAGCGACCAGGACAGTTTTGTATCACTAACAATGGTGCACTGGTGCAGCATGCAGAAAACGGTCAGTGCGTAGTTGAAATAACACTCAGTTTCGATGATTACCTCTATGTAGAAAAGCTGGCGCAGCAATTGGGGGTAAGTTTTCAGGCGCTGAGTCATGATTCTCTTTTTACACCCAATAAGGATATCAGCCCGTACACAATCCATGAAGCATCGTTGACAGGGATACCTTTACGTTATCGGGCTGCTGATGAGATGGATACTCAACTTACTTTCCCTAAATTGATGATGATCGATACGCCAGAAAAACTGGACCGCGCGATTGAACAGTTACCGCAAGAGGCTAAAGCTCGCTACACCATGGTAAAAAGTGCACCGTTTTATCTTGAAGTGCTTAATAATGGTGTCAGTAAAGGAAGTGCGCTACAACAGCTCACCGAACGTTTGGGACTGAGTGCTCAGCAGGTTATGGCGATCGGTGATCAGGAAAATGATATTTCTATGATTGAATTTGCCGGTACAGGGGTCGCAATGGGTAATGCCATCGACAGCGTTAAAGCGATCGCACAATATGTCACCGGGGCTAACACTGAAAATGGTGTGGCACAAGCAATTGAGAAGTTAGCATTATAGTCATCTTCAAATCAGTATGCTAGTCGTTGATGATGGTACTTTGGTCGCGATAAGATATCCGACAAGTAGCCAGACAGAAGGAAAGTGATAATTATGGAGCAACAGCTCACCTTTGCATGTCGTCACCATCAACTCACTAATATCAATATCTGGACTGCCGACAGTCAATGGATAGTTTTTGATACCAGAAGTCAAACCGCTATCTTTGATGGCCAGTCTGTCGAACGGGTCAGCTTAGAGGGTGATATTGACGTTCTGTACCGTGCACGCCGTGGAGCATCTCTTGGTGTGGTGACCGTCAGCCCGGAATTACCTCCTCGCTATGTGTGTATCGAAGGTCCTGAATATCCTGATGCGACCTGGTGTTATGACTTCCATCATCGACATGGTCTGATTATTGCTCCACAACAGACTGGTACGCTGGATGCCTTTGATATCACTTCACCCTATACACCCGGTGCTCTGCGAGGGGGCTCTCATGTTCATGTTTTTAGCCCGGATGGCACGCGATTAAGTTTTACTTACAACGATCACGTGATGTATCAGTCAGGCCTTGATCGACGCAATGTCGGTGTTGCCGTACCTTTACATCCTGTTTTTCCGCCTCTCAAACATCCAAGAGAATACCCGGGTTCCCACTTTTGTGTTCTTGTGAGCGAGACCAGCGCGAACCCGTTACCAGGCAGTGACGAGATAGACCGCGCTTATGAAGAGGGCTGGATAGGTTTGAACGGGTACAAGAGGAATGACGGTTCTCATCAGCGTTGGGCACTGGCTTTCATTGGGGATACACGCAATATCAGTGGAGAAAAAATCCCTGAGATTTTCATCGTCGACCTGCCGGAAGCTTTATCTGACTATGCTATTCCGGGAAAAATCCCTTTACAGGGAACCGGGGATCATTTTCCTGCGCCACCTGCTGGTGTGAAACAGCGCCGATTGACCTTTACACATCAGCGACTTTATCCCGGTATTGCTACTGTTCCCAGACACTGGCTTCGCAGTTCTCCTGATGGCAGTAAAATCGCTTTCCTGATGAAAGATGACAGAGGCATCGTGCAACTCTGGCTTCAGCCTGTAACGGGGGGAGGGCCTCAGCAAATCTCATTTGTCGATAGTGATATTCAGTCTGCATTGAGTTGGCATCCCTCCGGTATGGCGGTTGCTTTGATACAAGATAATAGCGTGATGCTATGTGATGTGGGGTCAGGACGGATGCAGCGTCTAACGTCACCGACAACACCTCCGCCGATAGCTGATGCCGTGGTCTGTTCTCCGGATGGTCACTACATCGCTTATTTGCGTCTGGTTGATGGATGGCAGCAGATTTTTGTCGTGCAGATTTAATTCTCTCTACAAAAAGAGTGTGTTCCAACCCTGGTTCTGGTTGTAATGGTATCTTTTTTCTCCTGATAAGTTATTTTTAATAAAACACACGGTAAAGGTTATTATTCTCCTTTTTTTACTCTCTTTCCTCCAGTCTGTAATTTATTTTTTAATTCCATTAAAACACGCTGAGTTTTTTTATTTTCATTAAATACACCCCCCTGGTTGTTTTTATACTCCTTTTTATTCATTTTCTTTATCTTTATTTGAAAAATAAAGGAAAAGGTAGTTAATTTTTTTTAATTTTGTTCTATTTAATTTTTTTTTCATTTTTTAATTGTTTTTTTTGATTTAAATCAATCTAGTGTGTTTATCTGATAGTTTTTTTCGATCATTGATATTTATTTGATAGGTTGATATCATTTTTATTATTTTTTATGCGAAGTAAATGTTGGTTTTTTTAAAAACCTCATATCTGTCTAATAAGTCTTATTGTGAGTATTTTTTTCTTTCAAATCTTTATTAAAAGCTAAGAGTATTCTTTGTTTTCTATTTAAGTATATAAATAAAGTTAAATATTTGATGTCTTTTGTTGGCAGTGTTGTGAACACGGACTCTATTTTTCACGCTATGTCGTTTATAGTAATAAAGGGAATTTTATGTGTAGTAATGCAACGTCTGATAACACTCGGTTTCAGAAATTCACGGCGAGTCTATTACTCGTTGTTCAACTCTTTTCGCCACTGTTTTTTTCATCGGCATCGATTGCACACCATTAAAGTACCTGGCGCTGCAGCAGAGCTTGGAACTTGGAAAGATGAACAAAGTGAAGGTATCTATACCCGGTCGTACTCTGCGGTCTCGGTGGGTGATGAGTTGGTGTCCACACTGATTTTTTCTGGATGGGGCAGTCAGGTAAGACCACAGTCGAATACCTATTCCATTGTTGCCGGTCCTCCATCGGTTAAGATGTCACATTATAAGATAGCAACGACGATTTATGATGCGGGAGATCTATTGAGTAGCGGAGAGGTCACTTTGGTGTTACGGGATATTAATGATAATCCGGCTGAAGTGGATATTAGCAACATCGGGTTTTCAGCGGTATATCAGGCAAGTGAGGGAGGAGTTGAAATAACCGATGAAAATTATACTGGTAAAATACATGGCTGGAGTAAGGTAGGCGACAGACCTGGCAGCAAAGGGACTTATAAAGCGAGGTATACTCCGGGAGATTATGCTGGTTGGGTTACGATAAAATTCATCTCGGTAGAGGGCATTCCACTCGAAGCTGAAAATAGTAAAAAGGAAGAATTGCAGACCTATCAACTTAAAATAAGGCCTGCTGGAGAGAATCCTAATAATTGAGTTACTGATCAGGGCGTCTCTCTCCATCAGGGAGGCGCCCCTTAATTTTATTGATAGATACACCCTTCTGATTATAATGATGCTATTGGGGATGAGTCTCTACTGAAGGGGGCTGGTGATGGTTTTTTGAAAAAATAATATTTTTCCAGTCTTGATTAATTAAATATTGCATAGTGGCAGAAAATTCCATACACAGAATACGACAAGAGTGATTTTATTTAGAATATGCGGGTAATGGCTAAATATTGACGGAGTAAATATTCAGTAGGAAACCGCTCGTGCCGGAACCGCATGAGAAAGTGCTTCATCGGTATGATTCTGTTGCTCACTGCGCAAAACTCGCTCTCTTGGTGATGCGTCAGCTTTGTCATTATCAGCATGATAATAGTCTAACGGCAGTAGTAACGTATCCAGCATGGCAGAGAAAGGCAAATCAATTAATGCCAGAGGACGCATTACCCAGCCATTGTGGTCATCGGTAATCACATCAAGGCCGGCCCGGGTACCAGAATAGTAACCCTGGTCTCCGCCGGAGTGTGACATGATACTTGAGCATCCACTGGTTGCCGATACGGCGACACCGATAAGCAACCCGAGAATGCTATAACGTTTTACTTTTGCCATTGTAGCTATCCTTATCATATTTCTGCTCAGCATACACAGCAACCCTGTCTGTAAAACATCTCTGGAATAGCAACATGCTTCGTGTACCTGACGCACTATATCAGTACTGCACAAAATTTACGTTACTTCCTGTTTTTTTGCCATGTTTTCACTGTCGCTATAGTAAAAAACCTTATCTCTGCTGGATTTCCGGGTTTCGTTAGTGTGATATTTCATGGCAGTGAGATGGGGATATCAGAAACACTGATTGAAAGAAAACAGTAGTAACAAAGAATGTTGAAACTACGGTCACCCAGTATGCTCCTCAGGCAGACGAATTTCACAATCTGCGGTACAATAAGTCAAACACGGCTGTTTTCGCGCTTACTGCTGCGTCGATCATCCGATTCATTGCAATGTGATACGGCGTATCACCGTTAGAGAATACAGTTTATGAAACAACCAACACGCGTTTCAGATCGTAAAACCGGTCAGCCAGCTAAGAAACGCCAGTCACGTGAGGAAATGAATGCTGAATCCCGTGCACGGAAACGGGATAAAAAGCATCGAGGTAATGCTTCTGGTAGCCGAAGTAATCCTCAGGTTGCTGCACCCAAACACGGGGGAAGTAAGAAAACGGCAGACTCCCGCATTGGCAGCAAAAAACCGATACCACTCGTCGGCGTGACAGCTGAACAATCATCATCACTGACTCCGGCACATCCACCCTCAGTGAAGCCGCCTGTTTTGTTACCAGAGCAGGAGCTTGCAGCTCTGGAAAGTAACCCCCGACTGGATTCTCTGCTGGATAGCCTTGAAGCGGGAGAAACGTTATCTGCCGATGATCAGGCGTGGCTCGATCAGACTCTGGATCGCATTGATGTACTGATGGAAACCTTAGGCATTGCACTGGATGACGATGAAGATGACCGTGAAGCTGAAGAAGATATGTATCGTTTGCTGAAAGGTAACTCCCCTTCACACTGATTTATGACTGCGGAATGGAAAGGGTCGCTCTGATATTAATCAACAGGGGTTTGTTTACCGGGATAGCTTCCTTGTGAATGGACCCGTACTGATTTATTTGTTGGTTGTTATCCCCTGCATGTTGCTGTGGGCCGCGACTAAACTGCACCGTTTAAAAAAACGAAAAAAACGCCTGAAACGTCCGGGTGGGGCTTCGCCTTGTCTTTCCCGGCCGGTGTTGAAAAAGCGAGCCCGCTACAAGATTGAAAAAAGGAACCCGGACTGTGACACAAACCATTGAATGGGATCTTAATCTGATCCAGAAGTACAACATTTCTGGCCCCCGTTATACCTCCTATCCGACAGCGCTGGAGTTCTCCCCGGCCTATCAGGAGAGTGATTTCTTAGCCGCAGTGCAGCGTTATCCTGAACGACCTCTGTCACTCTACCTGCATATTCCGTTCTGCCATCAGCTCTGTTATTTCTGTGGCTGTAATAAAATTGTCACCCGACATGGGCACAAAGCTGATCTCTATCTGGACGCACTGGAAAAGGAGATCATCGCTCGTGCTCCGCTATTTGCCCAACGCACTGTGACACAGATGCACTGGGGCGGAGGCACACCGACGTTTCTCTCTCCGGCACAAATTTCTCGGTTGATGCGGTTGCTGCGTGACAGTTTTACCTTCAGCGATAAAGCCGAAATGTCGATTGAGATAGACCCGCGTGAAATTGAATTATCGGTACTCGATCATTTGTATGAGTGTGGTTTTAGCCGCCTGAGCATGGGCATTCAGGATTTTAATCCAGCTGTACAGAAGAAAATCAATCGTATTCAGGATGAAGCTATGATTTTCGATCTGGTGACACGGGGCCGTGCTCTGGGATTTTCCTCTGTGAACCTTGACCTGATCTATGGTTTACCTCTGCAAACACCAGATAGCTTTGCGTCTACACTGGAGAAAGTGGTTGCACTCAATCCCGATCGACTGAGTGTATTTAATTACGCCCATATGCCTGCGCTTTTTGCCGCACAGCGTAAGATAAAAGAGCAGGATCTACCCGATGCAGGAGAGAAGCTGGCTATTCTTCAGCAATCGATTACTGCTCTTACTCAACAGGGTTATCAGTTTATTGGTATGGATCACTTTGCTCGCCCGGATGATGAACTGGCGATGGCGCAACGTGCAGGACGTTTGCACCGCAATTTTCAGGGTTATACCACCCAGGGGGATACAGACTTGTTGGGCTTTGGGGTATCAGCGATCAGTATGATAGGTGACAGTTATGCGCAGAATCAAAAAGAGATAAAAGCATACTACCAGCAGATAGAGTGGCAAGGTAATGCTCTCTGGCGTGGTGTCAGTCTATCAACCGATGATTGTCTGCGCAGAGATGTGATCAAAACGATTATCTGTAATTTTTCGCTTAAATTTGCTGACTTTGGTTTGAAAAGCGAGGATTTTTTACGTTATTTCGCTGACGATATGATGCAATTGCAACCGTTAATTGAAGATGGGCTGGTAACCTGTGATGAAACAGGGTTACAGGTCACTGCCCGTGGAAGAATGCTGGTGCGTAATATTTGCATGTGTTTTGATCGTTATCTCCGGCAGAATAGTGGTACGCAGTTTTCCCGGGTGATTTAATGCTATCCTCATGCAGGGCGAGCCAGTAAGTAAATAATTTTCTTTTATTTATCAGGTTTGCTCATCATGATTTTTAATTTCACTATCCACCATTAGGCCGATTATGACAGAGTTATCTTTTACTATTGCTCAGGAGCAAAATACAGAAACTGCTGGTTTGTCCACCTTACCGTTGTCTGACATGCTAATGCTGATCAATCAAAATGATGCTCAGGTTCCTCAGGCAATCCAGCATGTTTTGCCGCAGGTTGAAAAGGCTGTCCGGTTGATCGTCAGACAAATTCAACAAGGCGGCAGGTTATTTTATGTGGGGGCTGGTACCAGTGGACGACTGGGAGTACTTGATGCTGCTGAATGCCCTCCTACGTTTGGTACAGACCCACATCTGGTACAAGGTGTTATTGCCGGTGGAACGGAAGCAGTATTGCGTGCAATAGAGAAAGTAGAAGATGATGGTATGGCGGCAAAAAAAGAGTTGTGTCGCCGCGAGCTGAGTGCTGATGATGTTGTGGTTGGCATTGCTGCCAGTGGACGTACGCCCTTTGTACTTGCAGCATTGGATTATGCAGGTTCGGTCATGGCAAAGCGTATCGCAATCACCACTCGCGGTCCCGGTCTGATTTCTGAATATGCAGATGTAGTGATAGCACCTGATGTCGGGCCGGAGGTGCTTTCTGGTTCCACGCGAATGAAAAGTGGTACAGCGCAGAAAATGTTACTGGGCATGCTGAGTACGGCGGTGATGGTACAGTTAGGGAAAGTGCACGGTAATTTCATGATTGATGTAAAAGCATCGAACGAAAAACTCTGTCACCGCGCTGAACATATGGTGAGTCAAATTTGTGCAATTAGTGAAGAGAGAGCCAGAAAACTGTTAGTTTCTGTCGGTTATAATGTGCGAGCCGCAGTACTGTGCAATATGTTGCAGTTGACGCCTGAAGCAGCAAAGGAGAGAGCTGCGCAGCCATTTGTCTCATTAGCTGAACAGCTTAACCCTGGACACTAAAAAACCATGACACACAGTGTGTGCTGTTGGCTTTTTTCAGTTGCGCACACTGGGTCATTGATTATTCAGGCCGGTGAAGTAAAGCTATTCCATTCCCAGTTCTTTCAGTTTTCGCGTTAATGTATTACGCCCCCATCCCAGCAGGCGGGCAGCTTCTTTTTTATGACCTTGTGTATGACGCAGAGCGGTCATGAGAAGAGTGCGTTCCATTTCTGGCTGGGCTTCTGAGAGCAGATCCTGATGGCCTGAGCGCAGCGCCCGATCAGCCCATTGAGCCAGTAACGTCGCCCAGTTATCCGGATGAGCAGTTGCCGTTGTACCAGGTACGGTGGCTTCAAACAGCTCTGGTGGGAGATCCTGTATCAGCACCTCCTGTCCTGCAGCCATCACTGTTAACCAACGGCAGGTGTTTTCCAGCTGCCTGACGTTACCAGACCAGTGCAAACGGGTAAGTGCCACCTCAGTTTCAGCGTGCAATATTTTTGCTTCCACGCCTAGTTCACGCGCGGCTTCCTGTAAAAAATAACGAGCTAAACGCGGGATGTCTTCACGGCGTTCACGTAATGGCGGTAGATGTATCCGAATCACATTGAGGCGATGGAAGAGGTCTTCACGAAATTTACCTTCCTGCACCCGCAACTCAAGGTTTTGATGGGTGGCTGCAATAATACGAACATCGACTTTTACCGGGGCGTATCCGCCTACCCGGTAAAACTGGCCGTCTGCCAGTACGCGCAGTAATCGTGTCTGTACATCAAGAGGCATATCGCCGATTTCATCCAGAAATAGCGTGCCACCGTCGGCCTGTTCAAAGCGCCCCTGGCGGATCTGATTCGCCCCGGTAAAAGCGCCTTTTTCATGACCAAAAAGTTCGGACTCAATCAAATCTTTTGGTATAGCCGCCATATTCAGAGCAATGAACGGCGCCTTAGCCCGTGGACTGTGGCGGTGCAGTGCATGTGCTACCAGCTCTTTCCCGGTACCTGATTCACCATTAATCAGCACGCTAATAGAAGAGCGAGAGAGTCTGCCTATGATGCGGAAAACATCCTGCATGGCAGGAGCTTCACCGATAATATCGGTCGTCGGTCCATTGACAGGCTGGTGGCGGGGTTGCTGTTGCTCCTGATAGTGACTGACCGCACGCTCTACCAGTGCTACCGCTTCATCAATATCGAAAGGTTTGGGCAGATAATCAAAAGCCCCTTGCTGATAAGCACTGACGGCGGCATCAAGGTCTGAATGTGCTGTCATAATAATCACGGGCAGCATGGGGTGACGCTGTTTTATCTGTTTTAATAAATCCAGTCCATCCATCCCCGGCATACGTATATCAGACAACAATACATCAGGGGTTTTTGTTGCCAGTGCTGCCAGCACTTCATTACCGCTGTCAAACGTTGCACATTGCAAGCCTGCGCCGGTAAGTGCCCGTTCAAGTACCCAGCGAATAGAGCTGTCATCATCGACTATCCAGGCTATTCCTCGTTGCATAGAAACCTCACTGACGTATGGGCAGGAACACCGAAAACTCGGTATGACCCGGCCAACTGTTAAATTCTATTTTACCTGAGTGTTGATCAATCAGACTGCGGGCAATAGAGAGACCAAGCCCTGTGCCACCCTCTCGTCCGCTGACCATGGGATAAAATAATGTATCCTGCAAATGGGCCGGGATACCCGGACCATCATCTTCAATATCAATTCGCGCCACCAGGCGATAACGTGTGCCGTGCAGGGTTAGCTGAAATGCTGTACGGGTTCTGAGGGTGATGGTGCCACCGGCATCCCCTAATGCTTGCAAGGCATTTCGGACAATATTCAAAATCACCTGCTCGATTTGATCCGGATCGTGCGGGAACTCAGGCAAGCTCGGATCATAATCTCTTTCCAGGGTGACATTGTCTGGTAACTCCATGGAAACCAGTTTGACAATACGTTCAACAACCTGATGAATACTTTGCGTGATATGCATCCCTGGTTGCTGGGGGCCCAACAGCCGATCAACCAGATTACGCAGGCGATCTGCCTGTTCAATAATGACTTTGGTATATTCGGTCAGTGAAGGATCGGGCAGTGCTCTTGCCAGCAATTGGGCTGCACCACGTAGTCCCCCGAGAGGATTTTTGATCTCATGCGCTAAACCGCGCACCAGGTCGCGTGCGGCAACTTGCTGGGCATGCTGTAATTGCTCCTGACTGAGTCGGCGTTGATTATCCATTGGCGCCATCTCAAGCAGAATAAATCCTTCAGGAAGACGCTGGGCTGTCAGTGACATAATATGAGCACGACCATCCACGACCAGAGTGACTTCGTTATCAGTAAACCCCAGTCCTGCCTGCAGGCTCTCTTGCATGACATCGATATCCAGAGAGAAATAGCCCATCAGGTCGGGTAACGGAATGCCGTAAAGTTTTCTGGCACTTTGTGCCAGAAGCTGCTGCGCAGCGGGATTGGCATAATGCACTACCAGAGCGTTATCAACCAACAGAACGCTGTTAATCAGCGCGTTGAGGATCTGCCCGGCATCAGGCAGGGTGCCGGTTGCCATACGGTACTCTCCTGGTTTGTCCAAAAGTGGGATCTGATCAGGTAAATCCCCGTTCTGGCGTGAAGTATCAGGGTTAAAAAAGCCCATCCTGAGATGGGCCTGAACAGCTCAGTGTAATGATTATGCGCCTGGCTGATGCAACACTCATGGCTGGCAACAGCCTGCGCATAGATCATGCTCGAGACAAATTACACGCTGTAGTACAGTTCAAATTCCACCGGATGCGGCGTCATGCGCACACGATCCATTTCAGCCTTACGCAGCTCGATATAGGCATCAATAGATTCGTCAGTAAATACGCCACCACGAGTCAGGAACTCACGGTCTTCGTTCAGCGCATTCAATGCTTCTTCCAGAGAGCCTGCTACTTTTGGAATTTCAGCCTCTTCTTCTGGTGGCAGATCATAGAGGTTTTTATCCATTGCATCGCCAGGATGGATTTTATTAATGATGCCATCAAGTCCGGCCATCAGCAGCGCGGCAAAGCACAGGTATGGGTTAGCCGCTGGATCAGGGAAACGGGCTTCAATACGGCGTGCTTTCGGGCTTGCAACCACAGGAATTCGGATTGATGCAGAACGGTTACGGGCAGAGTAGGCCAGCATCACAGGTGCTTCATAACCCGGTACCAGACGCTTGTACGAGTTTGTGGTTGGGTTTGACAGTGCGTTGATCGCTTTAGCGTGTTTGATCACACCACCGATGTAATACAGTGCTGTTTCAGACAGGCCGCCGTATTTGTCACCGGCAAACAGGTTTGTACCGCCTTTTGACAGAGACATATGGCAGTGCATGCCAGAGCCATTGTCACCAAAAATTGGTTTTGGCATAAACGTTGCTGTTTTGCCGTACGCATGAGCGACATTGTGAACAACGTACTTATAAATCTGAATTTCGTCTGCTTTTTTGGTCATAGTATTGAAGCGGGTAGCCACTTCGTTTTGACCTGCTGTAGCCACTTCATGGTGATGAGCTTCAACAACCAGGCCCATTTGTTCCATTGTCAGACACATGGCAGAACGGATGTCCTGTGATGAGTCGACCGGAGGAACCGGGAAGTAACCGCCTTTGAGACCAGGACGGTGACCTTTGTTACCCCCTTCGTACTCTTTACCGGTATTCCACGCGGCTTCGATGTCATCGATAGCAACATGCGAACCTGAAGTAGAAGAACCGAAACGGATGTCATCAAACAGGAAGAATTCTGGCTCCGGACCAAAAAGTACGGTATCTGCAATGCCAGAAGAACGCAGGAAGTCTTCTGCACGTTTTGCGATAGAGCGTGGGTCACGGTCATAGCCTTGCATAGTGCCAGGCTCAAGAATATCGCAGCGGATAATCAGGGTTGAATCTTCGAAGAAAGGGTCGATCAGTGCGGTGCTAGCATCTGGCATTAACACCATGTCTGATTCATTGATGCCTTTCCAGCCACCAATAGAAGAACCATCAAACATTTTACCTTCTTCGAAAAAGTCTGCATTTACCTGATGGGCGGGAATGGTAACGTGCTGCTCTTTACCTTTAGTGTCGGTAAAACGCAGATCAACGAATTTGACTTCATGCTCGTTCATCATCGACAGAACGTGTTCAGCTGACATACATAACTCTCCTGGATTTGTCATTGTCGTCACGGTTAGGGAAACGTTGCTGTGCAACTTAAAAAGAGATTACACAGACATCCGATAATAACGTTCCCTGACAAGCTATCAACCGTTTGTATACGGGGATTTTTCATTGGATAAAATAAAGCGAAAACTGTGCCAACTTTCGTATTTCTCTAAAAGAGCGCTATAATGCGCCTCTCAACCCTGCAGGGCTTGCACCACGATGGTTGTTTTGCACCAAAATAGACCATTATGGCTTTTTTTGTGATCTATTTTGGTGCATTTAATCAGAAGGGTGCAATTTTTGCACCGAAAATGAATCGAAAAGCAACCTTATCGTTATCTTTAATTGAAATCTTTGATCCTGTTCAGTCCTTCGATTAATCCGTGTACAATAGCGCGCTATTTCTAATGCCTGAGGCAAAGCTGTGATCGAAAATTTGCGTAATATCGCCATTATTGCCCACGTTGACCATGGTAAAACCACCCTGGTCGACAAGTTGCTGCAACAGTCTGGTACTTTTGATGCCCGAACTGAGGCGGCTGAACGCGTAATGGACTCCAACGATTTGGAGAAAGAGCGTGGAATTACTATCCTCGCGAA